>JAKPGY010000237.1 GCA_029550685.1 Bacillota bacterium | reverse complement strand
CAATGGAAATATTCACCTAGGCCATACCTTAAATAAGGTTTTGAAAGATATAATTGTCAAATTCTATTCCATAGCTGGTTATGACAGTCCCTATGTACCAGGATGGGATACCCATGGTCTTCCCATTGAACAGCAAGCCATCAAAAATATGGGTATCGACCGGCATCGCACCGATATAGTGGAGTTTAGGCGTCATTGCCGGGATTATGCCTTAAAATATGTAGATTTGCAAAGAGAACAGTTTAAGAGACTGGGAGTCCGCGGTGACTGGGATAATCCTTATCTTACCTTAAATCCAGAGTTTGAAGCTATTCAAATCAAAGTGTTCGGTGAAATGGCTAAGAAAGGTTATATTTATAAGGGCCTGAAACCAGTTTATTGGTGCGGTGATTGTGAAACCGCTCTGGCGGAAGCAGAAATCGAATATGGTGAAAAAACCTCGCCATCTATTTATGTAAAATTTCCCGTTCAGGATGGTAAGGGAGTATTACCTCCTGACAGTTTTATAGTTATCTGGACCACCACTCCCTGGACCCTGCCTGCTAACATGGGGATCGCCGTCCATCCAGAATTTGAATATGTGGTGGTAAGTGTTAATAAAGAAAAATATATAGTTGCCAAAGGCCTGCTGGAGGAAGTAGCTGGAAAACTAGACTGGTCTGACTACGAAATTCTAAGCGAGTTTAAGGGTGAGGAAATTGACCGGGCTGTATGCCGTCATCCCTTTATTGATCGTGAATCCTTAGTGGTTTTAGGTGATCATGTATCCCTGGAGGCTGGTACTGGCTGTGTACATACCGCTCCTGGACATGGTGAGGATGACTTTTATGTGGGACGCGAATATGGGCTGCCGGTATTATCGCCGGTGGATGATCGGGGCTGTTTTACGGAAGAAGCCCAGCCTTTTACCGGCTTATATGTGCACGATGCCAACCAGCAGGTAATAGAAAAATTAAAGGAAAAGGATGCTCTGCTGAATGCCAGCAATTTGCAGCACCAATATCCCTTCTGCTGGCGCTGCAAACACCCCATTATATACCGGGCTACTGAGCAGTGGTTTGCCTCCATTGATGGTTTCCGGCAAGCTGCCTTGCAGGCCATCGATGAAGTACAGTGGATTCCTTCCTGGGGAAGGGACAGAATTTTCAACATGGTCCGCGATCGGGGTGACTGGTGCATATCCCGCCAGCGTACCTGGGGAGTTCCTATTCCCATTTTCTACTGTGATAGCTGCGGTGAGCCGGTTATTAATGATGAGACCATTACCCGTATCAGTGACCTGTTTGCTGAGCATGGATCAGATATCTGGTTTATGAAAGAAGCTAAAGACCTGCTGCCGGATGGATTTACCTGCCCACACTGCGGGGCAGAGAAGTTCAGCAAAGAAACCGATATCATGGATGTTTGGTTCGATTCCGGTTCCAGTCACATGGGAGTATTGGAGACTTATCCGGATCTAAGGTGGCCGGCAGACATGTACCTGGAGGGCAGTGACCAGCACCGGGGATGGTTTAATTCATCCTTGTCCACTGCGGTTGCGGTCAGAGGTACAGCTCCTTATCGCATAGTACTTACCCATGGTTTCGTAGTTGATGAACAGGGGCGCAAAATGTCCAAGTCCTTAGGTAATGTGGTAGATCCTTTGAAAATGACCGCCGAACTGGGAGCCGACATATTGCGGTTATGGGTATCATCAGCTGACTACCGCTCCGATGTTGCTGTGTCGGAAAATATTATCCGCCAGAGTGCTGAAGCCTATAGAAAGATTCGCAATACCTGCCGCTTCATCCTTGGTAACCTGTACGATTTTGATTATGCTAAGGATCGGGTACCTTATGAGAAGCTGGGTGAACTGGATCGATGGGCATTGACGAAACTGGAAAAACTACTGCGCCGGGTAACCCGTGCATATCAGGATTATGAATTCCATATTGTATTCCATTCCATTCATAATTTCTGCACTGTGGACATGAGCAATATCTATTTTGACGTGCTGAAAGATACCCTGTACTGCAGTCGTCCTGATGATCCCCAAAGAAGAGCAGCCCAGACGGTCCTGTACCAGTTGATCAATCACCTGGTGGTTATGCTTACCCCTATCCTGGCCTTCACTACCGAAGAAATATGGAGTTACCTGCGAAGGGATGATCAGCCTGAGAGCGTGCAGCTTCTGACCTGGCCGGAGGAAAACGAAGCTTACCTGGATGAAGCTTTGGAACAGAGGATAGATAAGGTTTTGAAAGTTCGTGAAGTGGTAACCAAAGCTCTGGAGGAAGCCCGTACCCGCAAGATTATAGGCCACTCTTTGGCTGCGGCTGTTACGGTCTATGCTAATGATGAATGGTATAATCTGCTGAAAGACACCGCCGGGTTAGAAAAGCTGTTCATAGTTTCCCACCTTCATTTGGTAAACGGTCAACCACCGGTTGATCAGGTGGTTAGTTTGGAAAATGTAGAAGGTGTTTGGGTGGCAGTTGAGCCAGCCCAGGGCGGCAAATGTGAACGCTGCTGGATTATTGATACCAGTGTCCCCACCGAAGAAGGAAAACCGGCGTTATGCAGCCGGTGTACTGAAGTGGTGGGAACTTTGGAAAGCTAGGAGGCAAGCAGGTGGAAGAAGGCAAGAGAGTTATAATTACTGTGCTGGGGCTCGACAGAGTTGGCATTATTGCTGCCATTGCCAACATTCTTGCTGAGGCTGGTGTTAATATATTGGACATTAGCCAGACTATTGTGCAGGAATTCTTTACTATGGTTATGGTAGTTGACACTAGCCACAGCAAGGTGGAACTGGGTATACTCAGGGATATGCTCACCGGGAAAGGCAAAGAGCTGGGTTTGCAGGTAACGGTGCAGCATGAAGATATATTCAACTTTATGCATCGCATATAACTGCGGAGGGATCGCATGCCATTCCATATTAATAAAGATGAGATATTGGAAACCGTACACATGGTGCAAACGGAAAACCTCGATATTCGTACCATTACCATGGGTATTAATATCCAAGACTGCCGCGCTGAAGACGGTGAACGTACCGGCCAAAAGATTTACGATAAAATAGTGCGCTTTGCCAGGAATTTAGTGCCGGTGGGTGATGAAATCGCCAAGGAGTACGGTATTCCTATTATAAACAAACGCATATCAGTGACCCCGGTGGCCATGGTTGGAGACGGCTTTGACCGGGACGATATGATACTAGTTGGACAATATCTTGACCGGGCCGCTGCCGAGGTAGGAGTTAATTTTATCGGAGGGTTTTCTGCTCTGGTACACAAAGGTTTTACTAAGGGAGACTTGGCTTTGCTGGATGCTATTCCCCAGACCTTGGCTGAAACGGAGAGAGTATGTTCTGCGGTCAATGTAGCCACTACCAAAGCAGGAATTAATATGGATGCAGTTTACTATATGGGTCAGATTATCAAAAAGACCGCTGAACTAACTGCGGATCGAGACGGTCTGGGATGTGCCAAATTGGTGGTATTTTGCAACGCAGTTGAGGATAATCCTTTTATGGCAGGAGCCTTTCATGGTCCCGGGGAACCTGAGTGTACTTTAAATATTGGGGTCAGCGGACCTGGTGTAGTCCTCAACGTGGTCCGCAGGCATCCTGACCTGGACCTGGGGGAATTGGCCAACGTAATAAAAAAGACCGCCTTTAAAGTAACCCGGGCCGGTGAATTAGTAGGCCGGGTTGCTTCCCAGCGGCTGCAGGTGCCATTTGGCATCGTTGATTTATCCCTGGCACCTACCCCGGCAATAGGGGACAGCGTAGCCGATATCTTGGAAGCTATGGGTTTGGAACGGGTCGGTGCTCATGGCAGTACAGCCGCACTGGCTATGCTTAATGATGCAGTTAAAAAAGGAGGCGCTATGGCCTCTTCTTATGTAGGAGGATTATCAGGAGCATTCATTCCGGTCAGCGAGGACGCAGGGATGATAGATGCCGTAGAAGCAGGAGCGTTGACTATCGAGAAACTGGAGGCCATGACCTGTGTATGTTCGGTAGGCTTAGATATGATAGCCATTCCTGGTGACACCAGTGCCGATATAATATCAGCGATTATCGCTGATGAAGCCGCTATTGGTATGATTAACCGCAAGACTACTGCAGTCAGATTAATTCCTGCACCTGGCAAATCCGAAGGAGACTGGGTTGAGTTCGGAGGACTGCTGGGCAAAGCTCCGGTAATGAAGATTAACTCTTTTTCCCCGGCGAAATTTGTAGCCCGCAAGGGACGGATTCCAGCACCTATTCATGCACTAAACAATTAACGGTCCAGGTATGTTTTCCCACTCAAGGTTAAATACTAAGGTATAGGCGTATTTAATGCTTGGGAATGGGGTGGATTCATGGATCCGAAAATGAGATTGCTGCAAAAAAAGCAGGAATTGGAAAATATCATTAAAGCCAAACAGGAACAAATGATGATCCCGCTGTCAGAGTCTACCAATGAACTGTCTTTGTATGATGAGCATCCAGCCGATATAGGCAGTGAGTTATATGAAAGAGAAAAGGATGCCGGCTTGTTGGAGCTTTATGAATTGGAGCTGGAGAAGGTTCGAGATGCTTTGGAGAGATTAGACGCAGGCAAATATGGACTATGTGAAATGTGTGGAGAGGCTATCGAAACGGCCCGTCTCCAGCGTATAAGCCATACTACTTTATGTGCTGGTTGTGCTCACCAAATTCAGGATAAATTTATCCGACCCGCTGAACAAGATGTCACTTCGGCTGGTGAAATGGCTGACGAGGGTGAGACCTTTCTAATATCTGGCCATGATTTTTATGACCATTGAGGCTATTTTTGCTGTTTTAGCGTCGTTGCAGTTTCTGGTGCTAAGCTGTTATAGTAATGATAGACATTGAACACTGGACATAGGGGGACTCGCTATGCGTATTGGTATTTTCACTGATAGTTACAAGCCTTATACCAGTGGCGTCGTGACCTCCATTACTACTTTTAAGGAAGAACTGGTGCGTCAGGGGCACGAGGTATTCATTTTCGCTCCCAATTACCCACAGGAGTGTGAGCCTGAAGAAAACGTATACCGTTTTTATTCTTTGCCGTCACCTACCAATCCCGATTTTACCTTGGCTATACCAGTATTGCCGGGTCTGAACATGCTGGTGAAAAGGCTGAATCTGGACATAATTCATGTGCATTCCCCATTTACTATGGGGCGAGTGGGATTGCGTTATTCTCGTAAATATGGAATTCCGATAGTATTTACTTACCACACCTTATATGACCAGTATGTGCATTATGTTCCTGTCGCTCAGAATCTGGCCAAGGAAGTGGTTATCAGGTACAGCAATGATTTTTGTAACCACTGTCATCATATTATAGTACCCACTACTGAGGTAGAACAAATTCTCAAGCAACATCACATTCGCACTCCTATAACAGTATTGCCAACCGGAGTGCCGCTGCATAAGCTGCAGAACGGTGATTCCCAGTGGCTGAAAAGTAATTACCCCATTCCAAAGGAGAACAAAGTTCTGCTTTTTGTAGGCAGACTTACCAAGGAGAAAAACCTGGAGTTTTTGATCCAGGCTTTCCGCCTGGTAAAGGAAAAATATTCTCACACAACTCTGGTGTTAACCGCCCAGGGGCCAATAGAGTCAGAATTAAAACAACTTACCAACCAGTTGGGATTGAGCCTGGACCAGGATGTCGTTTTCACCGGTGCTCTTCCTTATGATATGCTAGCCAATGTTTATAATTCAGCCGATCTATTTGTATTCTCGTCTATGACTGAAACTCAGGGCCTGGTATTAATCGAAGCAATGGCTACTGGACTTCCGGTGGTGGCTATAAGGGCTTTCGGAGTGCAGGACATGGTAGACCATATGGTAAATGGTATTTTGACCTCATGTGATTTACACGAATTCAGCGAGGCAATATGCTCTCTGCTGGGGGATGAAGTGCTCTATAACCAGTTTAAGCAGCAAGCTCTCAAAAAGGCCTACCATCTTTCAGCGGAAAATTCAGCCCGCAAATTAGAGGAAGTATATCAATCTCTTATGGATAAATATGTGCCGCGTAAGCCAAGACTATTGGATTTCGGGGCCTGGTTCGGCTCTTAACCATTAGCTATTCAGGGGCCTGTTTCGCCAGGCCCCTTTTTTAAGCTCTGTTTATTTTGCCGGCTAGTTATGCTAGATTAAGTATGATCATAACAACAGGAGAACAACTATGCAGGTAATTCGTAGGATAATAGCTATTGCTATAGCCAAGCTGCTTATTTGTCTGAGCAGGATTCTCGGCAATCAAGGAACCGATTTTCCTGGTCGGGTAGCTCGGATAATTGACCCAGATATCTTAAAAAAGCTGGCAGCCAATGTTCAGGAAGAGATATACATTATTACTGGGACCAACGGGAAAACCACTACCACGAATATGATTGCCCGCATACTGGAAGAAAAAGGCTACTTTTTTGTACATAACCGGGCGGGAGCCAATATGGTTACCGGCATTACTACTGCTTTTATAAAAGAAGCCAACCTGTGGGGGAATCGCCCTTTTGAATACGCATTACTGGAAACCGATGAGGCCAATGTGCCTTTACTGTTAAAAGAGCTGACTCCGCGAGTAGTATTGATTACCAACTTTTTCCGAGATCAGTTGGACAGATATGGTGAATTGGACCGGATCATTTCTCTTATCAAAGATGCGGTAAGGGATACTGATATTGAATTAGTGCTGAATGCAGATGATCCGCTGGTAGTTCATTTCCAAAATGAAACTGGATTACACTGCTGGTATTACGGGTTTGATGATACGGATTACGATGTTTTTGAGGGAGAGGAAAGCCGGGAGGGACGGTTTTGCGCCTTTTGCGGAGAAGAACTGCAGTATGAGCGCTTTCATTACGCCCAACTGGGCAAATTTCAATGCCTAAAATGTGGAAGCCACAACCCTCGCCGCAATTTTACCGGCCATGATCTCCGGATGACACCACAGATACATTTTTACGTAAACAATATGGAAATTTACAGCCCCTACTTGGGCTTTTACAATGCTTACAATATTTTGGCGGCTGTTTCGGTTGCCAAGTTGGTAGGTATTCAAGACGATATTGTGCAGCGGGCTATTGCCAGATACCAGCCTCGAGCTGGACGTATGGAACAGTTCCAAATCGGGGATAAGAAGGCTATACAAATTTTGGTCAAAAATCCTACCGGTTTAAACCAAACCTTGGCGGCACTAAATACTGATCCCGCCAGTAAAAGCCTGTTTTTTGCCTTAAATGACAATGCAGCGGATGGGAGAGATGTCTCCTGGATATGGGATGCCCAGGTGGAGAATATCGCCATTCCAGGAGCGGCCATTAAAGGCATTACCTGTTCAGGATTGCGCAGTGGAGATGCAGCTTTACGCTTCAAATATGCTGGTTTTAATGAGGAAATAATAATGGTGGAATCTGATTTAGAAGCCGGGATTAAATCCTGTCTTAATATCGAGGCAGAAGTATACTATTTTTTGTGTACCTATACTACCTTGTTTGCCAGCCGCAAAATATTATCCCGTCTGGCGGGTAACAAATCCAGCCACAAGCATAAAGTCAACCTGGCCAAACCGGCAGCAGGAGGTGAATAAAATGGCCAGCTTTTGCATCGCTCACCTATATCCTGATCTAATGAACCTATATGGAGACCGGGGTAACCTGATCTGTTTGCAGAAAAGGCTTGAATGGTACGGGCACAATTGCTCAGTGCAGTCAATTAGCTTAAACAGTGATATTGACTACCGTACCTTTGACATGATTTTTATGGGAGGAGGATCAGACCGGGAACAGGGTCTGGTTTATCAGGATTTGCTACGTAAGGCTGACCAATTGTGGAAGGCATTGGATGCTGGGCTTCCGGCTTTGTTAATATGCGGAGCTTACCAACTGCTGGGCACTCACTATGAGTCCTTCGACGGCAAAAAGCTGAAAGGTCTGGGGTTTTTCAATCTTTATACGCAGGGTGAAACAGAGCGCTTAATCGGCAACATTGTTCTTGCCTGCCGGCTAAACAATACGGTCACTACGGTTGTAGGATTTGAAAACCACGCCGGGAGAACTTACCTGGAAGACAAATCCCTGGAGTCTTTTGGGACGGTTCTGGCTGGGTTTGGCAACAATGGACAGGATGGGCATGAAGGTGTCCGGTACAAAAATTTGATTGGGACGTATCTGCATGGTCCGCTGCTGCCCAAAAATCCGGCCGTGGCTGATTTTTTTATCAATATTATGGCTGCCCGCAAGGGAGTGAATATTACTACCTCCTTAAATGACCGGCTGGAAGATTTCGCTCACCAGCAAATAAAAAGAAGGGTCCTAGGCAGTTGATATTGCTGTGAAAAGCCTCTTACCTAAATCATAGTAAATAGCGAAAGCTTTAGCTTCTGAACTCACCTAACCAATTATCACCTGAAAAACAGGCCACGATAAACGAAACTGCACATCGAGCCGTTACTATATCGTGGCGACGGAACAGGTGCGAAGGGTAAACCCACTGTCACACTTCGACTCAGGTAAAAGGAGTTTTTACAGCAATTTGTAACTAGTTCTAACTTGATCATTAACAAGATGGACATTGCTTCCTACATTTTAAGGAGGCTAAAACCTCCTCTACCTCTAAGAGGGTGTTTTCATTCATCAGGACCTGCTGTTTAAGTAATATTGCATAGCAAAGGATTTCCAGGGGACACTAGCAGTAAGAGAACATAATAATGAGGTGTTATCCATATTTCCAAATGCTACACAAGAACAACTGCCCTATGACATAGAAGTGCTGCAAGCCCGCATGAGCGAAATATTATTAACGGGCATACCGGAGCTTGACCAGATTATCACGTATCTTCTGGCAGAACCAGGAAAAATGCTGCGGCCTCGCCTGGTGTATTTGGCTGCATCACTGTATCCTTCCGACCATGACATTGTGCAGGATGCAGCTGTGGCTATTGAACTTATCCATCTAGCTTCTCTGGTACATGATGATGTTATCGATGGATCTGCGCTGCGCCGGGGCAGAGACAGCTTGAATTCCCTCTGGGGAAGCAAGGCCAGTGTATTAGTAGGGGATTACCTTTTTGCCACCGCTTTCCGCTTGATTAACCAGCATAACATACCCGCCATTCTGGAGACTGTTACCCGTACAATTCAGACCATGTGTTCTGGTGAGATACAACAATTATCCAGCACTTTTAACCTTAACCTTTCTCTGTCTGATTACCTGCAAAGAATATATTGCAAAACTGCCTGCCTGTTTGAATGCTGCTGCCGGGTAGGAGCATTAGCTTCCAGTATGCCTTCCCAGCAAAGGGATAGTTTGGAGAAGTATGGAGCAAGCTTAGGTATAGCTTACCAGATAATTGATGATGTACTGGACTTTTTATCCACCACTAAGTATTTAGGAAAACCAGCGGGAAGCGATCTTCTGGAAGGCAACATCACCTTGCCGGTAATTTACGGACTGCAGGATGAGAACTGTCAAAAAGACCTCAAAGAGATTCTTAATCAGCCTGTCAATTTGGCAGGACAGCTGGATAGGGTAACCCAGATACTGCAACGTTGTGGAGCCTTTGAAAAATCTATTCAGCTGGCTGATGCTTACCTGGCGGATGCCAGAGCAAGTCTCAAATCCCTGCCGGAAGCTGGCCGTAGATCTTTATGCAGCTTAAGCCAGGCCTTGAGCAGTGACTACCTGCAAAGGATGACTTCTCTTTCTGTGCTAGATGGTTTTGCTTATCAATTCTATGAACCTGAACCGGTCTAAAAGAATGATTAGTACCAGTGTTAACCGCAATATTATTTTGTTTAGCTTTATCACCCAAACCCTGTCACAGGTACAAAAGCTGCTGGGTCAGTGGCAAATCAAAGCCCGGGCTATTCCCGATCAAAACCTGCGCCAGCAGGCCCTGGACAGTTTGGCGGGTAAGGATTTCCATTGTCAAGGCGGTGCTGTTTTTGCGGCTCATCCACGGAATACGAATTTATTGCACTTCATAGTGGCTTACCAGACTATGTGTGATTATCTGGACAATTTATGTGATCGGGCCGGCAGTACCGATGGCCAAGCCTTCTACCAACTGCACCGGGCCCTTGTGGATGCCCTGGATTTTACCAGTGGTCCGGTTGATTATTATAAATATTACCCCTATAAAAATGATGGGGGATATTTAAATTCCTTGGTTCAAGTATGCCGCTGCAGTTTAGGTCAGGCCTTTACCTACGAAGAGGTACAACCTAAGCTTATTAGGTTGGCTGAATGGTACTCCAGTCTGCAGGTTGCCAAGCATATCCACCCCGAACAGCGTGAACAGGTTTTGTGCAATTGGGTCAACGATCAGAGGGCCGATTATCCTGACTTTTACTGGCAGGAGTTCGCTGCTGCCACCGGTTCAACCTTGGCCACTTTTGCTTTATTAAGGGAGGCATTTAACAACTATAACCAACCACAGCATTTTCAGATAATCTATGATGCATATTTTCCATGGATTTGCAGTCTGCATATTTTGCTGGATTACCTTATAGACCAAGAGGAGGACCGGCAGGGTGGTGACTTAAACTTTGTTTTTTATTATGATAGCAGCCAATTGATGATTGATCGCTTCACCTATCTACTTTCATCCTGTTACCAGAAAGTAGCAGGACTACCGGAATCTCCATTTCACCAGGTGGTTGTGGATGGGCTATTAGCCATGTATCTAAGTGATCGCAAGGTACAGTTGCAAGGATATGACCACCTGCGCCGCCACTTACTGAACCATGCCAGCCCAACAGCTTGGAGAACTTATCACCTGTGTTGTTGGGTACGTAGGTTTCTGTGAAAATGGACTTCCAGCCTGCAACCCATCGCCTTATTCCGGTGCGAAGCGGAACGCTCGGAATTTGGCATTCATGCACTTGGTCATCACTGTTCTTTCTCGCTCCGCCGCAGACCCCAGTTTCACAGGGTATTGCGACGGCGCGTCGCACGTTGCTTGCCCGGCTAATACTCCTGCTCAAGCTGTGAAGGGATGTTTTTTCATTCATCGTGGCCTGTTCTGTAAGTGACAATTGCTGCACATTTACTCAACCGTATGCTACTGGCTGGCTTGAGCAGGACGTAACCAATGCTGGCGTCTATACAGCAGCAAATATACCAGAGAACGCAAAAACCAATCAATTATAAACAAGAACCATATGTACTGTAAGGGAGTCTTCCAGATACGTACCAGCAGGTACATCAGGGGAATGCGAAAAAGCCAGGTAAACCCGGTACTGATGAGCATAGGGGTGCGGGTGTTGCCAGATCCCTTCAATATACCGCTAACTACCGTAGAGAAAGCAATAGTAAGCTGTTCTAAAGCTGCTATACGGATAACGATTTCGGCCAGGGCAATAATATCCGGGTCATTGGTAAATAAATTGGCCACCCAGGAGGGGACCAGGGCAAAGATCAGAGCAAAGAAACCCATAATAACAGAACATAATTCTATACATCCCTGGGCAAATCGCCGGGCGTTCCGGGGATCTTGTGCGCCAACGGCTTGTCCTATCAAAGTGGTAGCCGCGATAGCAATGCCAAAACCGGGCATAAAGGAAACTGATTCCACAGTAACAGCTAACTGATGCGTAGCAAAGGGAACCGTACCCAGATAAACCAGCAGGAATATTGAGGTTAAGTTGCTGGTTATGTAAAAGAACTGTTCAATTAGACTGGGAATGCCCAGAGATAAAATATCCTGAAAAATCCGGCGCTTTGGTGATAGGAGGTCTTGGATTCCAGGGCGGACAAGGCTCATTTTAAACAATACTGTCAAGGCCATAACACAGCCTAAAACATGTGCCGCGGCAGTGGCAGCAGCTGCACCGGCTACCCCCATGGCAGGAAACCCAGCCAGTCCGTAGACCAGCACAATATCCCCCACCACATTGACGATATTGACAATGGTGGCAATAATCATAGGAATGTCAGTACGACCCAAGCCGCGAAATACGGCATTGGTCATATAGAGCATCAAGGCAAAAGGAGCGATCATGAAGGTAATACGCAAATAATCACAGGCCTGAACATAAACATCTGATTCCACTGAAAAAAGACTGAGAAAAGCTGGACCATAAAAAAGTCCGCTCAGTTGAGCAATAATACCGAGAACCAAGGCAATAATGATGGTATGGG
Organism: Bacillota bacterium; assembly: GCA_029550685.1. Lineage (GTDB taxonomy): Bacteria > Bacillota > Syntrophomonadia > Syntrophomonadales > Syntrophomonadaceae > DTU018. The sequence goes on along the minus strand of JAKPGY010000237.1, from coordinate 76,342 downwards.
CACTATATGATCTGATCTTGACAGTATCGTTGGCTCCTTTGGCTTGAGCCACCAGTATATTGGAACCTATTGCCAGAGCCTCAAGAAACAAAACAAAAGAAAAGAATACCTCTGCGCCCAGACTTACGGCTGCCAGTGGAACAGCTCCTAAACGGCCTACCACAGCAACATCAACCAGACCGATGATCATATACATTATCATCTCGCCCATGGCAGGACCGGCGATAGTTAAAATCTGTTTTTTCAGTAAAGGGTCACGACGAATAAGCATAGCTTTAAATCCTAATCAATACTTTAGAGGCTATTATCCAGGGCTGTCCCTAGTATAACAGAATTAATCATTAGCTTGAGCACCTGAAACGATTACCATACAATAAAACTTAGTTGATTAGTGCTGAATGGGAGGATTAAATTGAGATTCTGGATTACGATACTTTCTGTACTTGCACTTGACCAAATTACTAAATGGTGGGTGGTCAGCAGCTACCAAGTCGGTGAAAGTCACCCCTTGCTAGGCCAATGGTTATACCTTACATATGTTCAAAACCGGGGAGCAGCATTTGGAATATTGCCGGGCCAGTCATGGTTCTTCCTGATAGCGGCAGTTTTGGTAATACTGGGCTTAATAATATATAACCATCGCTATACAGTAGAAAAGCTTGTGCAGATTTGGACGGGATTAATAGTGGCTGGAGCGGCCGGTAATTTTATAGACCGCTTGAGGCTTCAGTATGTAATAGATTTTTTGGATCTGCGCTGGTGGCCAGTATTTAATTTTGCTGACGCTGCAGTCGTAGTGGGCGGGTTTCTTCTGGTAATACACATGCTATTTTTTATGAAGGAAGGTTAGAACGTGACCAGTTCTCAACTATATCTAATAGAAGAGGACATGGAAGGCGAGCGGCTAGATGCTTTCCTGGCTGAGGTAATAGCCGATTTGTCCCGAACCGCAATTAAGGATCTGATATCTAATGGCCGGGTGCTGGTGGATGGGCAGGCACGCAAGCCCAGCTACCGGGTTAAGGAAGGCGAACAGGTTCTTATCCATGTACCGGAAGCCAGGCAGGTGTCTATAAAACCCCAGAACATCCCGCTGGAAATAATTTACCAGGATCAGGACCTTGCCGTGGTGAATAAACCCAAAGGCATGGTGGTCCACCCTGCCCATGGCAACTGGGAGAATACTATGGTAAATGCACTTCTATATCATATAAAAGATTTGTCGGGTATCAATGGAGAGTTAAGACCGGGAATTGTACACCGGCTGGATAAGGATACCTCAGGAGTTATGGTGGTAGCCAAGCATGATCAAGCACACCGTATATTAGCAGAACAAATCAAAGAACATAGTATTAAAAGGGAGTACCAGGCTCTGGTTCATGGTGTAATTAAGGAAAACCTGGGAACTATCGAAGCCCCTATTGGCAGAAGTAGAACAGATCGTAAAAAAATGGCCGTAACAGCCGATGGCAGGACAGCTATCAGCCGTTATCGGGTCCTGGAACGTTATCAAAACTACACTTTGGTCCAGGTATCACTGCTGACGGGCAGAACCCATCAAATCCGAGTACATTTTTCTTTTATAAAACATCCGGTGGTAGGCGATACGGTATACGGACCTGCTAAAAATAATCTAGGTTTAGATTCTCAAGCCTTGCATGCTTGTGTTCTTGGCTTTAATCATCCGCGTACAGGTGACTACATGGAATTTAACAGTCCTCTGCCGGATGAGTTTCAGCAAGCTCTGTTAAAATTGACTAAGTATACATTGACAGATAAGTAAGGGTTGATTAGAATCAGTTAAGAAGCTTTAAGTTGGTCCCGTGAGGCTAGCAAGTATGTATAAGTATGCATTAGTTTGCATAGTTAATTAACCTGCTTCTACCTTGCGGAGAGCAGGTTTTTTGCTGGTAAGGGAGGAGTTCCTTTGCAACTGCGCGATAAACATACTCTTATGGATGAAATGGCTATAAAGAGAGCCTTGACTCGAATAGCCCATGAAATTATTGAAAAGAATAAAGGCGTTGAGAATGTGGCTTTAGTTGGAATACAGCGCCGGGGCGGTCCTTTGGCAGAGCGCATCGCTTCATACGTAAAGGAAATTGAAGGAGTGCAGTTGCCGGTAGGAATTCTAGATATAACACTATATCGCGATGACCTAACCACTTTGTCACCTCAACCGCTAGTTCATCGCACCGCAGTTAATTTCGACATTAATGACAAGATCATTGTATTGGTAGACGATGTATTATACACTGGCAGGACGGTTAGAGCTGCCTTAGATGCCTTAATTGATTTAGGACGTCCCCGATGTATTCAGCTGGCGGTGTTGATTGACCGGGGCCATCGGGAGTTACCTATCAAGGCTGATTTTATAGGCAAGAATGTTCCCACCTCACGACAGGAAGTTGTCTCGGTCATGATACAGGAGGTAGATGGCCGGGACGGGGTGGTTATACAAGAAATTGTTGATAGCTAGACCCTTTAATCTGGTCCCGAGAGGCCAGCAAGGGAAGCGATAACCACAGGGCTAAAGCCTTCCTTGCTGTGCCAAGGAAGGCTTTTTTGATGAGAGGAGGCTAATAGCCAATGAGACGCAAGGATTTGCTGGGACTGTATAATCTTAGCAGGAAGGAAATTGAGTTAATTCTTGACACCGCTCGACCCATGAAAGATATAATCCAACGGGATATTAAAAAGGTACCAACCTTGCGAGGAAAAGCCCTGGTGACAGTATTCTATGAAAACAGCACCCGCACGCGTACTTCCTTTGAGATCGCCGGGAAATACCTGAGCGCAGATACGGTAAATCTGGGTGTGTCCACCAGCAGTGTGCAAAAAGGAGAAAGCCTGCGGGATACTATCAAAACCCTGGAGGTAATGGGTTTCGATGCGATGATAATACGGCATTCTATGAGCGGGACTCCCCATTACATAGCCCGCAATACCAAAATGTCGGTCATCAATGCCGGCGATGGAACCAATGAACATCCCACCCAGGCTTTGTTGGATCTTTTTACGATTCGAGAGCACAAAGGTCATCTGGATGGCCTGAAGGTGGCCATTGTCGGCGATATTCTCCACAGCCGGGTAGCACGCTCCAACATATATGGACTGAGCAAATTTGGCTGTGAGATACGGGTAGTAGGTCCCGCCACCCTTCTCCCCCCAGGTTTGGATCGTTTAGGAGTTAAATGGTACTACAGTCTGCAGGAAGCCCTGCAGGGAGTTGACGTAATCAATGTCCTACGCATTCAAAAAGAGCGTCAGCAAATAGGTTTTTTCCCTTCCCTGGATGAATATGCCAATCTCTATATGCTCAGACCTGAACACCTGCTTCTGGCTAATCAAGATGTGCTGGTACTGCATCCTGGCCCAATGAACCGGGGAGTAGAAATTTCCAGCCAGATTGCCGATGGAGTTCAGGCCGTGATTAATGAACAGGTCACCAATGGAGTAGCGGTAAGAATGGCCATATTGTATCTCATGATGGGAGGCATAAAAGATGAAATTGCTGGTTAAAGGAGGAAGGGTTATAGACCCGGCCAGCGGCACAGACCAGCTGGCGGATGTACTCATCCAGGACGGCAAAGTGATTGGGATTGAGCCCAATATATCTATTGATGAAGGGGAAACACTGGATGCCAGTGGGAAACTAGTCTGCCCTGGCTTTATAGATATCCATGTACACCTGCGTGAGCCCGGCTTTGAGTACAAAGAAGATATAGCTAGCGGAACCAGAGCAGCAGCTGTTGGAGGCTTTACTACCATCTGCTGCATGCCCAATACCAATCCGGTAATGGATAATGCAGCTGTAGCCAGTTTTGTCCGGGAACGCGCCCAAAAATCAGGTGTGGTGCATGTATTCCCCATTGGAGCTGTTACCCGCAAACAGGAAGGTAATGAACTGGCGGAAATTGCGGAGTTGGTAGCGGCAGGATGCATAGCCCTTTCCGACGACGGACGGCCTGTTACCAGAGCTGACATAATGCGCTATGCTCTGGAGTATTCCAAGATGTTCGAAATACCATTGATGTCCCATTGTGAGGACCTTCACTTAAGCCAGGGAGGACAGATGCATGAAGGCTACTTTTCCACCATTTACGGCTTAAAAGGGATACCGGCGGAAGCGGAAGAAGTTATGGTAGCCCGTGACTTGCTTTTAGCCAGACTAACCGGAGCCCATCTGCACTTATGTCACATTTCCACAGCTGGCTCAATTCAAATGATCAGAAGGGCCAAAAGTGAAGGGATACGAGTGACCTGTGAAGTGACTCCCCATCATCTGACCCTGACCGACGAAATAGTAGGATCCTACGATACAGATACCAAAGTTAATCCTCCCCTGCGATCCCAGGAGCACCTGGAAGTTTTAAGGAGTGCTCTCCAGGATGGCACTATTGATTGTATAGCTACGGATCATGCTCCCCATCATTTCGAAAGCAAGGATTGTGAATATGAACTGGCGGCAACTGGAATATCTGGTTTAGAAACAGCTATACCGGTGGTAATGAGTTTGGTTAAGCAAGGTATATTGGATCTTAAAACCATGATAGAAAAAATGAGCCTGAGGCCTGCTCAGGTGCTGGGCCTGGATCGTGGCCGGCTACAGACAGGTGCAGTAGCTGACTTAACCATTATTGACCCAGATGCGGTGCGCAAAGTTGATCCGGCCAGGTTTTATTCCCAAGGGAAAAATACCCCCTTTAAGGGTTTCGAGTATACCGGTTGGCCTTTTGCCACCATAGTCGCAGGTAAGATCGTAGCTCGAGACGGTATTATTGTTTAAAAGAAGGTGATCAAGTGAAAGGGTATTTGGTGCTGGAAAACGGCCGCATATTCGAAGGCAAACTTCTAAATGATTGCCTCCTGGCTGATGGTGAGGTAGTTTTCAGTACAGCTATGGTCAGTTATCAGGACATTATAACTGATCCTTCCTATTATGGTCAGATTGTAGTAATGACTTATCCCTTGATTGGCAATGTAGGGTTCAATGAAAAGAGTTTTGCCTCCCGTGATGCTATGGTCAAGGGACTGATATTAAGAGAGGCTACCGATTTTCCCAGTCACTATGAGATGGAAACGGATCTCATCAGTTTTCTTAACAAAAGTGAGATAGCTGTTTTGACAGAAGTAGATACCCGGGCTTTGACCCGGCTTATACGTTCCCAGGGAGTTATGGGAGGAGTAATAACTGATAATCTTGATTATAAAGAGTGGCTGATTGCCAGGGCTGCTAAAGCGTCCCAAAACCTGAAGGGTGATTTGGTACAATATGTTACCCGGCGCAATACCATGGTATTCGGTCACGGTAACAAAAGAGTGGTATTACTGGATCTGGGTACCAAACGAGGGGTGATTAACTCCTTCGTTCGACGTGGCTGTGAAGTGGTAGCGGTTCCTGCTGATACTCAGGCCTGGGAGATTAAAAACTTATCTCCCCAGGGAGTATATATATCCGACGGCCCTGGAGATCCCCGGGCAATTCCCTCAGTAATCAAAGAGTGCCAAGCGCTTCTAGGAGAAATTCCTTTGTTTGGAGTAGGATTGGGCCACCAAATATTAGCTCTTGCTATGGGAGGAAAAACCTACCGTCTGGAATGCGGGCATCGCGGTACCAATCATCCGGTCCGCGATATGGATAATGGCCGCATATTTATTACCACACAGAATCACAGTTATGCTATTGACGAAGATTCATTGCATGGTACTGGTTTACAGGTGACCATGCGCAGTCTGCATGATAACTCGGTGGAAGCTGTTAGGCACCAATCCTTGCCGGTATTTTCCGTCCAGTTTGATCCTGAGAGTTATCCGGGTTACAGCGAAACCGGTATTTTTTATGATCAATTTATCGAGCAGCTGTAGATACCCTATGAAGGAGGAAAAATAATGCCACTGAATCCTGGTCTGAAAAAAGTAATGGTAATCGGTTCTGGACCTATTATTATCGGGCAGGCCGCCGAGTTCGATTATGCAGGTACTCAAGCCTGCCGCGCCCTCAGAGAAGAAGGTATTGAGGTAGTTCTGTTAAACACTAATCCAGCCACTATAATGACTGATGCCGATATAGCTGATCATGTTTATTTTGAGCCTATTACTGTAGCTACGGTCAAAAAAATCCTGGACAGGGAAAAACCCGATGGAATTATTGCCAACCTGGGCGGACAGGTGGGGCTCAACATGGCTCTTGCCCTGCACAAAGAGGGAGTGCTGGAACAAACCGGAGTTTCTCTGTTAGGTATGCCCTTGGAAGCCATTGCCCGGGCTGAGGATCGCGAATTATTTAAACAAACCATGCAGGAGTTGGGAGAGCCTATACCTGAGAGTGCTATAGTTCATAGTGTGGAAGAAGCCCTGGAATTTGCAGACAGCATTGGCTATCCGGTTATAGTACGCCCTGCCTACACCCTGGGAGGGACCGGCGGGGGAACTTGTATGAATGAGAATGAGCTGCGGCGTATTGTTACCAAAGGATTAAAGAACAGTCCTATTAAGCAGGCTTTGATTGAACGCAGTGTGGCGGGCTATAAAGAAATTGAATTTGAAGTAATGCGAGATGCCAATGATAACTGTATTACTATTTGCAGTATGGAAAACATTGATCCTGTAGGTATTCATACCGGAGACAGCATAGTGGTAGCCCCGGCCCAGACTCTGACTGATGAAGAGTACCAGATGCTGCGGGCTGCATCTATAAAAATCATTCGTTATCTGAAAATAGCCGGGGGCTGTAATATTCAGTTTGCCCTGGACCCATTCAGTAAAAAATATTATGTAATCGAGGTTAACCCCCGGGTCAGCCGCTCTTCTGCTCTGGCTTCCAAAGCTACCGGATACCCAATCGCCAGGGTGACTACTAAAATTGCCATAGGCTACACCCTGGATGAGATACCCAACGCAGTTACCGGCAAGACCAGCGCATGTTTTGAGCCGGCTGTGGATTATGTAGTCTTGAAAGTTCCCCGCTGGCCTTTCGATAAATTCGTATTTGGTGATCGCCGCCTGGGTACCCAGATGAAGGCTACCGGCGAAGTCATGGCCATTGACCGCAGTTTTGAAGCTGCTTTTCTGAAATCCATACGCTCTTTAGAGATTGGCATAATCGGCCTGCGCTTGCCGGAACTGCAGGAAATAAGTGATGAGAAGTTAAAGCAGCGACTTAAAGAGGCTGATGATGAAAGGATTTTTATCATCGCGGAAGCTTTTGCCCGTAATTTTACCATCGACGAAATCTGGGAAATCACTCGTATCGACAAGTATTTCCTGAAAAAAATTAAGAACATTATTGATTTTGCCTTAAACCTTAACACTAAACCACTTACCCGGGAAACCCTGCATGAAGCCAAGAAACTCGGGTTATCTGATCTGGAAATAGCTAATATTTTGGGTAAAACAGAAGCCGAGATACGCGACCTTCGACACCAGCTGCAGGTAATACCCACTTATAAGCAGGTGGATACCTGTGCTGCTGAGTTTGATGCTCAAACCCCTTACTTTTATTCCTGCTACGAAGAAGAAAATGAAGCCTGGCATGATCCCATGTCTCGCAAGGTTCTGGTTATTGGATCCGGACCTATTCGCATAGGGCAGGGTGTTGAATTTGACTACGGCTCGGTGCATTGTGTGTGGGCTCTGCGTGAAGCTGGAGTAAAAGCCATAATTGTGAACAACAACCCGGAAACAGTCAGTACCGACTTTGACACTTCCGACCGGCTATATTTTGAACCTCTGATATTTGAAGATGTGATGAACATAGTTGAAGAAGAACAGCCCGAGGGAGTAATTGTACAATTCGGTGGTCAGACTGCTATAAACCTGGCCGAACCATTAAGCCGGGCTGGAGTAAAAATAATCGGTACTTCCAACGATAGTATCGATCGGGCCGAGGATCGCGATCGTTTCGATGCTATGGTTGAACAATTAGGCATTCCCCGACCTCCAGGAAAGAGTGTCCATTCTATCGAGGAAGCTCTGCTGGCAGCGGAAACTATTGGTTATCCAGTACTCGTGCGTCCTTCTTATGTACTGGGAGGTCGTGCCATGGAGATCGTGTACAATCCCGAAGAAATGGAAATGTATATGCAGACTGCTGTTAAAGTAACTCGTGAACATCCAGTGCTGGTAGACAAATACCTGTTGGGAAAAGAAATCGAGGTTGATGCAGTATCTGATGGGGAAACGGTGCTTATTCCAGGGATAATGCAGCACATAGAAAGAGCCGGAGTGCACTCCGGAGATAGTATGGCTGTTTTCCCTGCCTTTGATATTAGTGATGACATTCATCGCAAAGTAATCGACTATACCATAAAGCTGGCCCGGGAGTTAAAAGTCAAAGGATTGATAAATATTCAGTTTGTAGAATACCAGAATGAACTGTATGTTTTAGAAGTCAATCCCCGCTCCAGCCGCACCGTACCATTTATAAGCAAAATAACCGGAATTCCACTGGTAAAGCTGGCCACTCAGGTTATGCTGGGTAATACTTTGACGCAAATGGGTTACCAAAACGGGTTGGCACCGCAGCCGGATTTTTATGCCGTCAAGGTACCGGTATTCTCATTTAATAAACTGGAGCAGGTTGATATTACTTTAGGTCCGGAAATGAAATCCACTGGTGAAGTATTGGGAATTGATCACTCACTGAAAATGGCGATTTATAAGGGTTTATTGGCCGCTGGTGTAGATATACCTAAGAATGGTGTGATTGTGGCCACCATTGCCGATCGCGACAAAACCGAAGCCATACCCATATTAGCCGACTTCCACCGTATGGGCTTTAAACTGATTTGTACGGAAGGTACCGCTCAAGCTTTGTCCCAGTTAGGCATCGAAGTTGAGCGGGTTAAAAAGATTGCGGAAGGATCGCCGAACATAGTTGATCTTATCCGGGAAGGCAAAGTTGATTTCTGTATTAATACTTTAACACATGGCCGGCGAATATTTTCGGATGGATTCCAAATACGCCGGGCAGCTGTGGAACTTAATATACCATGTTTAACCTCTTTAGACACCGTAAAGGTAATTCAGCAAGTTGTCCAGGAAGGAGATCACCTGGATACCAATCCTATAAAATCCCTGCAGGATTATGTTCAGGGCCGTTAAAAGGAGGGGACTTAATGCCCAATTTGGAAAAGGCTCGGGTTATCAGCAACAACCAGGTAAGTACCAACCTGTTTGAAATGGAAGTAAAAGCTCCCCAAGTTGTCCCCTTATGCAAGCCTGGGCAATTCATACATCTACGTGTCAGCGACCAGTATGATCCATTGCTGCGCCGCCCCTTAAGCCTGTACGACGTAGACCGGCAGGAAAATACTATTACCCTGCTTTATAAGGTAGTGGGCAGGGGGACAGAAATATTGTCTCGAATTACAGCCGGGGAATACCTGGACATTATGGGGCCATTAGGCCGGGCCTTCAGTTATCCTCAGGCTGGACAAGCTGCCCTTTTGGTAGGAGGAGGAGTTGGCATTGCGCCGCTGCTCTTCCTGGCCCGGGAGTTGCTCAACCAAGGGTACCAAACCAAGGTTCTGTACGGAACCCAGAGCAGCGATGATCTGGTAGCTATGGATAGATTCCGCCAACTAGGAGCGGAAATCTGGCCGGCTACCATGGATGGAAAAATTGGTTACCAAGGTTTGGTTACCGATCTGCTAAGAGAGCATCTTTCTGTACAGGAGAAGGAAAGTATGTTCATATATACCTGCGGACCTGAACCTATGATGGCTCAGGTAGCAGCCTATGCCAGCGAGCATGGACTGGAAGGACAGGTATCCCTGGAGGAAAATATGGCCTGTGGAGTAGGTGCCTGTCTGGGATGCGCCCGTCAGTTAAAATCCAGCGACAAGGGCTATGTAAAAGTCTGCAAGGACGGCCCGGTGTTCGGCTTGCGGGAATTAGAATTAAACCCTTAAGTTTCCGCGCTTGTTCGCAAATATTGGTCAGAAAGGGAAAGAGAATATGACCGATAAATCACAAAAAACAAATCTGGTTGATATGACAGTAAGCCTGGGTGGATTACAATTGAAAAACCCGGTTTGTACAGCATCAGGTACTTTTGGCTATGGGCAAGAGTATGAAGATCTCTTTGATCCTGCCCTTCTGGGGGCGGTTATTGTAAAAGGTACTACTCTGGAAGCTCGATCTGGCAATCCACCTCAGCGCATTGTAGAAACTCCAGCGGGAATGCTGAATGCCATAGGTCTGGAGAATCCCGGCGTAGATGTCTTTATTGAGCAATATATGCCCGAGCTGCGTGAACGGGGAGTTACGGTGGTGGCTAATATAGCGGGAAATACTGTGGAAGAGTATGCTGAACTAGCCCGGCGCCTGGATTCTGTTGAAGGGATAGCAGCCCTGGAACTGAATATTTCCTGCCCCAATGTAAAAAAAGGAGGACTGCAGTTCGGAACTGATCCTGACATGGTTTACCAGGTAGTGCACATGGTAAGAAGAAATACGCATCTTCCCGTGATCCCCAAGTTAAGTCCCAATGTTACGGATATCGTAGCCATAGCTCAGGCTGCTCAGACAGGCGGGGCTGATGCCCTGTCCATGATTAATACTTTAATGGGCATGGCGGTGGATATTGAGCGCCGTAGACCAACTCTGGCCAATGTTTTTGGCGGCTTGTCCGGACCAGCCATCAAACCGGTTGCCCTGCGCATGATCTACCAGGTGTACCAGCAGGTGAAACTGCCCATTCTGGGCGGAGGAGGAATCATATCCACTCGTGATGCCCTGGAGTTTTTAATGGTAGGTGCATCTGCAGTATCGATAGGTACCGGGATTTTTGTCAACCCTTATCTGCCCTGCCAGGTAATCGATGGTTTGCAGGAGTATGCCATGCAGCACGGGATTGCCAGAATTACTGAACTAGTGGGGATAGCCCATCAGAGCTGATTCTCTTTGATGCAAGTGCAGTGATTTGACCATGCTGAGAAGGAGGTTTTCGAGTGAAGCCACAGGACCGTATTATTCTGGCTCTGGATGTGGATAGCGAAGCCAAAGCCCTTAACCTGGTGGAGAAGTTAGCTGATTCCGTAGGGGCTTTTAAGGTGGGTATGCAGCTTTATAACCAGCTGGGGCCCAGCATTGTCCAGCGAATTCAGGGTTTAGGCGGACGGGTGTTTGTAGACCTGAAGTTTCACGATATACCCAATACCGTGGCCGGAGCGGCCAAGATAATGACCGGCTTGAATTGTTTTATGTTCAATGTCCATGCCAGCGGGGGACGGGAAATGATGACCGCGGCCATGAAAGCCGTTCAGGAGGAGTCAACCCGTTTAGGCTGCGAACCACCGCTGGTTCTGGCGGTTACTGTATTAACCAGCATTTCTGAACAGCAATTACATGATGATATGTTCATCAGCCGCAGGTTGGAGCAGACGGTGGTGGGATGGGCACAAATGGCTAAAGAATGCGGCTTGAACGGAGTAGTCTGTTCACCCCATGAGATAGCACCAATCCGCCAAGCTTGTGGATCTGATTTTGTAATTGTTACACCGGGGATTCGGCCCCTCTGGTCGGAAAAAAATGACCAAAAGCGTATTACCACTCCCCGGGAAGCACTGAAAATAGGGGCTGACTATATGGTAATCGGCAGGCCGATAACCGCAGCCTCTGCCCCCAGGGAAGCTGCTCGGAGAATTATTGAGGAATTGGAGGAATAAGCAATGCTTGATCACAAAGAAGCGGTTGAATTGTTTACCCAAGCTGGTGCTCTGCTGCAGGGACACTTTCGCCTGACATCCGGGCGCCATAGTGACCAATACATGCAGTGTGCTCAGGTGCTCAAGTATCCGGATAAGACTGAGCTACTGGCTCGCCATCTGGCCGAAGCCTTTCAGGACGATACAGTTGAGTTGGTAGTAGGACCGGCTATGGGCGGTATTATAGTATCCTATGAAGTAGCCCGCCACCTAAATGTTCCCGGCATCTTCACCGAGCGTGAGAGTGGACAGATGTCCCTGCGCCGGGGATTTGTCATTAACCGGGGACAGCGGGTTTTAGTGGTGGAAGATGTGGTTACTACCGGAGGATCTGTACAGGAAGTGATGCAGGTAGTGCGTGAAGCTGGCGGAGAGGTAGTTGGTGTTGGAGTTCTGGTTGACCGCAGCGGGGGAAAGGTGGATTTTGGGGTAAAAACCAGGGCTGTACTGACTATGGAGATTAAATCCTGGGAACCGGAACAGTGCCCGCTCTGCGCCGAAGGCAGACTGCCGGTGGTAAAACCAGGCAGCCGGTCGCTGTAAAGGAGTACTGGCATGAGGGTATTTCTAAACGGACAGGAAATGACGTTCCGCGAGGGCGGTTACCAATATGTTTTTATAAAACCTTATCAAAAGTACATAGAGGATAAAGTGGACCGGCCCCAGGGGAAAATGATCCTGCAGATGTATGATAACGGAGTGCAGATACGCACTCTCGTTACTGCTAAAGAAGTGAACACTATCATCAACAGAAATGTAGCAGTCGACGAAGTTAACCGTAAAATTTATATCCTGGAGCCCGATACTCAGTATGTACGCGAAGAAGATGGATCAGTACGAATAATTGAGTAACCAATCCGGTTACATAGTGTCCTCCTCTTGCATAGCTGACTGTAAAATGGCTTCCAGGCGATCAGTGCCGGAGGTGGTGTATAATGTCCAGTAATTATCGTAAATCACCATGCCTGGTTTAGCTCCCGCCGGTTTACGAACATTGCTGCGGAAGGTATAATCCACGGGCACCTTTTGGTCGTGTCTGGCTTTGCTGTAATAGGCAGCTAAGAGGGCTGCTTCTTCCAGAGTGGCCTGAGGTACCTCATCAATGGAGGTAACGGATTTGGGCAGGCGAACAATTACATGGGCTCCTGGTATCTGACGGGTATGTAGCCATAGATCATGACGGTCAGATAATTTAAAGGTTAAATAATCGTTCTGCCGGTTATTCCTGCCTACCCATATGTCCAGTCCTTCTGAGGATACATAATGGCGTGGGGTGCTTACGGGTCGGTGTACTTTTCCCTTTCCTTTCACCTTACGCTCTCGCAGATATCCGCCTTTTTCGAGTTCCTCCACTATCTCATCCAGCTGATTTAGGTTTTCAACTTGATTAATAGCTAATAGGACTGAATCCAGATATTCAATTTCTTGATTAGTTTGCTGCAGGTAGTTTTCCAAATGTTTGATAGTAATGCGGCTTTTATTGTAAGCCTTATAGTATTTCTGTGCATTGCCAATGGGGGTTAAGCGGGGGTCGAGCTCAATAGTAACCTCCTGCCCGGTATTAAAATCCACCAAATGGGCTTTGGTGTCGCCCTTTTTAAGCTGGTGCGCATAGGCAGTAAGCAGTTCTCCCCAAATTTTCAACTGTTCTTTTTCCCGGGCTTTGTTCAGGTCACTTTCCTGCAAAAAACGCTTTTTCTGAGCTTTATCCATCCATCCTTTAACAGTTCTGCTCAGGTTGGTTTGCATTGACTCCAGGCGGAGCTGATTCATTTTCACCTGGTAAAAGTGAGCCGCTGCCTGATTAGCCGAGGCAAAGGTATGGAAAGAATAACCTGGTTGTTTAGAGGCTGGCATCAGGGGCGTAAAATCTATGGCATTAGTACCTTTATTGATTACATAGGATGGGCAGGGTGGGCTGCTGCAAATTTCTATCTGGGTTAACAGGATTTCCAGTAAAGTCGTAAACTCGTATTCGCCACATTCTTCCACCGGCATATGGGGATCGAGCCGAGCCAGACGACATAATTCCTGAGCAGAGTAAGGGCTTACTCCCGAGCACAGCTGAAAGAGCGCCTGAGACAGTGATTGGGAACCAAAGGCCCACATGCGGGTAGCAAACTCATTAAAGGTCAGGGTAAGAGGATTAACTTTGCCTTGATCAGGAGGAGTTATGTATTCCCTACCGGGAAAAACCTCACGATGACTGCTGACCTCACTGCCATAGCGTTTAATAGCATCTATGATGAGGTTATTGTCCGGATTAACCAAGATTATATTAGAGTGTTTTCCCATGATTTCAAGTACTAAAAGACGTGGTTTCCAATCGCGGAATTCATCCAAAGCTTCAATGGTAATGTGAACTATACGTTCGAAGCCTACCTGACGAACCTCCAGTATCTTACCTCCTTCCAGGTATTTGCGCAGCAGCATACAAAAAGGAGGCGGGGAAGTGGGGTTGGGCTGTTTTTCAGGGGACAAATGCAGCCGTGCCCATCGGGCATTAGCTGACAACAGCAATCTAACCGAACCAGATGATATAGTGCGGATGGATATAACAATTTCATCCTTCTCAGGCTGATAGATCTTATCAATGCGCGCACCGGCTAAATCCCGGTTTAGCTCATGACATATGGCATGGATAGAGAAACCATCAAAAGGCATGGTATTTACCCCTTTTTAATAAGATAAGAATGTTCCGGCAGTATCAGTCGCAGACTATGACATAAGGAGGATGCGACTTGAATTGTACCACGCGCAATTTTTATACAGAAATAATCCAGCAGGTTATACTGGTGGAAAGATGCCGCCATGACTTGAATAAAAGGCTTTTAAGCAGCAAGAACCGTGCCCAGAAGAGGCAGTTGATGCTGTCGTTTTTATGCCTGGACATTGAGAAACACCAATTATTTGCCAGTGCTGCTCAGGTTGCTGTACAGGACGGTGACGAAACCGTTATCCGCCGTCTGCATAATTTCTACCGGCATAATGCTGAGTTCGATAACATCGTTATGATTATACAGGACGAAATAAATAAAACCCGTAAATTTATCCATGTGATACAAAGGTCACTACACGGCTGGGCGGAGATGAGTTTTGCCGAAAAAAGACTAGCCCAGGAAATTGAAAAATATATTATAGTCAGAGCTCAGCAGCAGTAAAAGAAAATAGCCGGTTAACCCGGCTGTTTTGATGCCATGTGCAGAATAACTATTTAACGATCAATACTGGTATTGGTGCCAGGCGGGAAACCTTGTCAGATACGCTGCCGAATACCAGTTCCTGAAACTTATTAATGCGCCGGCTTCCCATAATGATAAGGTCATATTCTTTATTATTATCAACCACATCGAGAACCAGAGAGGCTGGATCACCGCCAGCTCTTTTGAGAGTGCAGTCAACTCCTTTTTCCTTAAGCAGTCCTTCGTACATTTTGAGTATCCTTAAGGATTCAGATCTTAATTCATCTAGGCGTTCCTGATTGTGGAGCTTAGTTATATCCACATCACCGGTATTATAGACATTTAATAGGTCGATACTTCCTATGAAACCATTTAGGGCCATTTCGGCTGCTTTTTCCACAGCTCGACGAGATTGTTCGGAATCGTCAACGGCGATTAGTACTTTTGTAAATACTGTCATGGTAGCCCTCCTTAAATAATAATACCGCTTCAATGCAGAAAAATTTGATCTGATGTTCAGATTATATCAAATCTTGACTGCATTAACAAAATAGTTAAAACTAAAGGCGAAGCAAACGAGGAGGTTTGAAAATGGCTGATAAAACCAGAGTTATAGTTGCCGGCGCCTTAGGACGTATGGGCATAGAAACAGTTAAAGCTATAGAACAAGATGAAGAATTGGCATTAGTAGCCGCCGTAGATATAAAAGCCCGGGGTGAATCAGTCAGTGATATCACTGGTTTGAAAGGGATCTCCCTGACCATAGACAATGATCTGGAAGCAGCATTGGAGCGGACTAAACCCCAGGTGTTAGTGGATTTCACTAATCCCCAGGCCGTATTCAATAATGTACGCAGTGCTTTGCTTAAGGGAGTAACCAGTGTAGTGGGAACTACCGGCTTGAATCAAGTGGAACTAAACCAATTGGAAAAATTAGCTCTTGAGAACGATGTAGGAGTAGCAGTCATTCCCAACTTTGCTATTGGGGCAGTTTTAATGATGAAGTTTGCTCAGGAAGCTGCCAAGTATTTTCCAGATGTAGAAATTATCGAACTCCACCACGATAAGAAAATGGATGCACCTTCGGGAACGGCTATTAAAACCGCTGAACTTATCAGTCAAAATCGCCCCCATCGTCCTCCGCGTAATGTCAGGGAGATGGAGAAAATTACGGGATGCCGTGGAGGCGATTGGGATCAGATTCGTATACATAGTGTGAGGCTGCCAGGTTTTGTAGCTCATCAGGAAGTTATCTTCGGCGGTATAGGACAGAGCCTGACCATAAGGCATGATTCCTATGATCGGGTGGGCTTTATGCCCGGAGTATTAATGGTGATTAAACGTATGCTCAACCGGAAAGGATTGGTATATGGCATGGAAAACTTATTATAAAACTAAATATTGTAAAGATTAACTGCTTAATAAGACGGGTTTCCCGTCTTTTTTTATGCCTTTCTTGATATAGGAGGAGTAATAAGGTCAAGCACCAACCCTAAAGTGGATACATATAATGCTATTAATTGTATGAAGGGATTGTAACCTATTAAAGGGAGGGGCACAGGTTGAGTTCCGTATTATCCGGACTAAAAGTTGCGGTATTAGGGGGAGATGATCGGGAATTAATTCTCATCTGTGAACTGGTTAAGATGGGGGCTACGGTAGCAGTAGCAGGTTTCCCCAAAGAAAAGGTTGCCCACGGGGCATTCAGTGTCAGTTCTGTTGAAGAAGCTTGCAAGGATGCGGAAGTAGTGATACTCCCGCTGCCGGGAACCAATGCGGAAGGTGTCATTCGTGCTGTCTATGCCGAGGAAAACCTGATTTTAAGCGAAAAAGCCATTCGCAGTATTGCCCCCAATGCCCTGGTTATTATTGGAACTGCCAGACCTTTTCTTAAAACTTGGAGTGAAAAATATGGTTTTACACTTTTGGAAGTAAATGATATGGATGAACTGGCTATTCTAAACTCCATACCAACAGCAGAAGGTGCTATTCAGATAGCCATGGAGGAAACCCGTATCGCTATTCACGGCAGCCGGAGCTGCATTATTGGATTTGGAAGGGTAGGCATGACCCTGGCTCGTATTCTAAAAGCTATGGGTGCTGAAGTTACCGTAGTAGCTCGTAATCCGGCACAACTAGCCCGTGCCTATGAAATGGGTTGTGAGCGGGCCGATTTCAGCCAACTGCGTGATATTGTCAACAGCATGGATATAATCTTCAATACTGTACCCCAGTTAGTTTTGGATCGTTCTATATTGAAATATGCTAATCCGGAATTACTCATCATAGATCTAGCCACTCAACCCGGTGGTACTGATTTCGAAGCGGCTAATGCTCTGGGCATAAAAGCTATATTGGCTCCTGGACTCCCGGGCAAAGTGGCGCCAGTTTTTGCTGGCCGAATTTTAGCGGATGTAATACCACGGCTGATAATTGCAGAATTAGCCAAGATGGAGAAAAATCTGTTACTGGTTCCCAGGGAGGTGTGATAAATGGAGTTACCGTTGATGCGGTTAAGGGGTGTAAAAATAGGATTAGTTTTAACCGGATCACACTGTACCGTCGGTGAGGTCATTCCCGAAATACAACACCTTGTAGATGAAGGAGCCGAAATTATACCTATTTTTTCCTATACAGCTGATCATCAGGATAACCGTTTTTATAAAGTAAAAGATTTGAAAAAAATAATTACTGAAATAACTGGACACGAGATTATTAACAGTATTGTGGGAGCCGAACCAATTGGCCCTCAGAAATTACTGGATATAGTCGTTGTTGCACCAGCTACCGGGAATACCATAGCTAAAATGGCTAATGGCATAGCGGACACTCCGGCTCTTATGGCCATCAAGGCTCAGCTGCGCAACCAAAGACCGGTAGTTATTGCTATCTCCACTAATGATGCTTTAGGAGTAAATGCACGCAATATCGGCATGCTATTGAATATGAAAAATATTTATTTTGTTCCTTTCCGTCAGGATAACCCCGTTGAAAAGGCCAACTCAGTGGTGGCATGCATGAGTCTCATTACCGACACAGTTATTCATGCTCTTCAGGGTCGGCAAATTCAGCCCCTGCTCCTGGGGCCTGCGATTTCTTGAGCAAGATAATCCTGCTGTGATAAAATGGAATGCAGATGTTTTTGCAGGGAGGTTTATTGACGTGTCAAGGGGCATACGTTTGGCTATCGTTGGAGCAACAGGAGCTGTAGGACAGGAAATGTTGAAAGTTCTCCAGGAACGGGATTTCCCCATCAGCAAACTTATTTGCTTGGCTGATCCCAGGGAGGAAGGGATATTAATAGATTTTAAGGGTGAAACTATAAAGGTTCAGGCAGCCAGCCGGGAACACTTCAAAGAGGCAGATATTGCTCTGTTTGCAGTCGGAACTGATGTCAGCAGGGAGTTGGCACCTCAGGCGGTAGAATGCAACTGCACAGTAATTGACAACAGTTATGCCTTTCGCTTGACAGATGAAGTCCCTCTGGTAGTTCCGGAAGTAAACCCGGAAGACGTTGCCTGGCATAAGGGAATTATAGCTAATCCGAATTGTTCAACTATCATAATGGTAGTGGCTATAAATCCGATTCATAAAGCCGCTCATATAAACAGAGTAGTGGTATCTACTTATCAAGCCGTATCGGGTGCTGGAAAAGCTGGTTTGGAGGAACTGGACGCTCATACCCGGGCCTATTTTGCCGGAGAGTCTGTTGTACCGCATACTTTCCAACATCCCATTGCTTTTAATGTCATCCCGCATATAGACAGTTTTGTAGAAGATGGATATACCCGGGAAGAAATGAAAATGGTCTGGGAAACCAGGAAAATAATGCATCATCCCGAGTTGAAAGTTGCCGCTACCGCAGTTAGGGTACCGGTCTTTCGCAGTCATTCCGAATCAATCAACCTGGAAACCAAGACTCCTTTAACTCCCGAGCAAGTCAGAGAAATTCTCAGTCAATCACCTGGTGTTATAGTCGAGGATGATCCCGCTAATAATGTCTATCCTATGCCATTGTACACTTCCAATAAAGATGAAGTTTTTGTAGGAAGAATTCGCCGAGATCTTTCCAGTGATAACGGGATTGCTATGTGGGTGGCAGCTGACCAGATCCGTAAGGGAGCAGCCACCAATGCGGTGCAAATAGCGGAGATTGTAGTTGAACGCAATTATTATTAGGACGGTGGAATATAGTGAGAATTACCGTTCAAAAATTCGGCGGCACCTCGCTGGCTAATTATGAGCAGCGGGATAGAGTATGTGATATTATAAAAAAAACCCTTGAATCCGGAAACCAATCGGTTGTGGTTGTGTCTGCTATGGGAAGAAAGCAAGATCCCTATGCTACCGACACCTTGATCCAACTGGTACGTGATGTCAATCCCCAGCCTGCTGCGCGGGAAATGGATCTCATCATGGCCTGTGGGGAGATAATATCCGGAGTGGTTTTAACGGCGCAGCTAAATTCCCGTGGTATTCCGGCCCATTTTTTAACCGGGGAGCAGGCCGGAATCGTTACCGATGACCAATATAACAATGCTCATATTAAATATATCAATCCCAAGAATATTCTAGCCTGCTTAAAAGAAGGCCTGGTGCCGGTAGTGGCTGGCTTTCAAGGCAGAGCGGAAAATGGGGAACTTACTACTCTGGGTCGGGGAGGCAGTGATACTACCGCTAGTGCTTTGGGGGTTGCCCTTCATGCCGAAGTGGTGGAAATTTTTACTGACGTAGAAGGAGTAATGACAGCCGATCCGCGTATAGTAGAAAATGCCAGGTTGTTGGATGATATTACCTACAACGAGATATGCCAACTGGCCAGGGACGGTGCTAAAGTAATTCATCCCCGGGCGGTAGAGATTGCCATGCAAAGCGGTATACCACTGCGGGTACGGTCTACGTTTTCTGATTCTCCTGGGACGTTGATAACCCATCAAAACTTTGGACGCCAGGATGCAGTCAGTATAATACGTGATCGGTTAATAACCGGAATTACCTATACTTCCAGT
The DNA here is from genome assembly GCA_029550685.1 of Bacillota bacterium. GTDB lineage: Bacteria > Bacillota > Syntrophomonadia > Syntrophomonadales > Syntrophomonadaceae > DTU018. The sequence goes on along the minus strand of JAKPGY010000237.1, from coordinate 56,440 downwards.
ATCGCTCAGATTAAAGTAAACATTAGTAGTCTGGATGACAAGAAGAGCGTAGAATTAAAGATATTCAAAACCCTGGCAGAGAACGGAATCAGCATAGATTTTATCAGTGTTCAGCCTGAATTAATCATGTTTACAGTGCCAACTGACGACTCTGCTCGTACCATTGATATATTGCACAACCTTGGCCTTAACCCCGATGTGGAAATGAACTGTGCCAAAGTAGCCGTTGTTGGAGCGGGTATGACCGGTATTCCGGGAGTTATGGCCCGAGTGGTGGAAGCTCTGACTGACCACAACATTCCCATTCTCCAGTCGGGAGATTCATATACCAATATCTGGTGCCTGGTAAAGCGTGAGCATATGGAGAAAGCTGTTAAAGCACTCCATGATAAATTTGAATTAGGAAATATTTAATATATTTAATAGAAGGTGATCTAGATGGAAATGCCCCGGTTGGTAACAGCTATGGTAACGCCTTTTGATGATGACTTAAAGGTGGACTATGGCAGGGCTGCTCAGCTAGCCGATTACCTGGTGAAAAACGGCACTCAGGGAATTGTGGTAGCGGGAACAACGGGAGAATCGCCAGTATTGTCTGAGGAAGAGAAACTTCGCCTGTTCTCAGTGGTAAAAGAACAGGTGGGTGACAAGATTATGGTATGGGCAGGTACCGGCAGCTATAATACCCGGCATGACATAGAGCTTAGTCGCAAAGCAGAAAAAACCGGTGTAGACGGTCTACTGCTGGTAGCCCCCTATTATAATAAACCCAGCCAGGAAGGACTTTACCAGCATTTCCGAGCTATAGCTGAGGCAGTAAGTTTACCAGTTATGGTCTATAATATTCCCAGCCGGACCGGCTGCAACATATTACCTGAAACCATGGCCCGCTTGGCAGCCATTGAAAACATAGTAGCTCTCAAAGAATCGACCGGAGATATGAATCAGGCTTCCCAGCTGGCCCGGTTGTTGCCGGACACAGTAAAAATCTATTCAGGGGATGACTCCCTTACTCTCCCCATGATGTCTGTGGGAGCATACGGAGTGGTAAGTGTGGCATCCCACCTGGTAGGCCAAGATATTGCCCGCATGATAGATGCTTTTGTAAAGGGCGATGCCTCAGAAGCAACTCGCATACACTTAAAATTATTCCCCATTTTCAAGGGGCTGTTTATCACGACCAATCCTATCCCTCTTAAAGAAGCCCTAAACATGATGAATATCCAGGTAGGAGGTTTAAGGCTGCCTTTGACCGGTACCAGTGATGCGGAACGCGCAGCAATCAGAGAGATGTTGGTGACCAATGGACTGATCTAAGAATTGCTTAGCCAAAAGGCGGATCCTGTACTGATAATGACCAATGTGATTGGCGGGCAGGATCCGTCTTTTTTTATGGATAACAACCTTCAAGTTAGGAAGGTTGTTAGTTGTAAGGCCTTTTTGTATCGGCTATAATAATCAAAGCGATTGGTTCGGGCGGAATTAAAACTGAATAGCAAGGAGGTGAAACCGTGTCTGATAATGAGCGTATTCAGATTATTCCCCTGGGCGGTATGGGGGAAATCGGCAAAAATATGCTTGCAGTCCGTTATGGGGACACTATTGTGGTCATCGACACTGGTCTGATGTTTCCCGAAGAGGAACTGCTGGGAATAGATGTGGTTATTCCTGACATCACTTATCTGATAGAGAATCGGGATAAAGTTAAAGCCATTTTGTTGACTCATGGCCATGAGGATCATGTTGGAGCCCTCCCCTATGTTTTAAAAGAGCTTCAGGTTCCCGTCTATGGCAGCAGACTTACTCTGGGGATAGTGGAAGAGAAATTACATGAGCATAATCTGGATTGCGGTTGTTTGCAGGTAGTTAAACCCCGGGATGTTATCAAGATTGATGATCTGGAAGTAGAGTTTATCCGGGTAAGTCATAGTATTCCAGATGCCATGGGGATTGCCATACACACCCCCGTAGGCATCATTTTGCATACCGGAGATATTAAACTGGATCAGACTCCGGTTGATGGAGAGGTGGTAGATTTTCGTAAACTGGCCGAACTGGGTGAGAAAGGAGTTCTGGTGTTCCTTGGTGATAGCAGCAACGCTGATAAACCAGGCTTTACAATGTCGGAAAAAGTGGTGGGCAATACTTTTGACGAGTTGTTCGGCAAGTGTCAGGGACGCATCATCGTAACCACCTTTGCTTCCAATGTACACCGCATTCAACAAGTTATAAGTACAGCTCATAACTATGGCCGTAAAGTATGTGTTATTGGCCGCAGCATGATCAATAATGTTAAGATAGCTTGCGAATTAGGTTATATGAAAATACCTGAAGGTATTTTTATAGAGCAAGAAGATATAAGTAAATATCCTCCCAATCAGATCGTAATAGTTACAACCGGCTCTCAGGGTGAACCTATGTCAGCTTTGACGCGTATGGCAACTGCTGATCACCGTTGGGTTGGTATTGAACCTGATGATACAGTCATCATTTCGGCTACACCGATACCAGGCAATGAGAAACTGGTAGCCAGAACAGTTGACTTGCTGTTCCGGCAGGGAGCAGAAGTAATATATGAAAAAGGTATGGGAGTGCATGTTTCCGGACATGCGGCCCAAGAAGAATTGAAAATATTACTGAATTTGATTCGTCCCCGGTTTTTTGTACCCGTTCACGGTGAGTACCGGCATTTAATGAAACACGCCCGGTTAGCCGAAAGTCTGGGTATTCCCCGTTCGCGCATATTTGTAGCTGAAAATGGTCAGATAATAGAGGTGAGCCGGAAGAAGGCCAGCATTGTTGGCAAAGTTACCGCCGGCAAAATTTTGGTCGATGGGCTGGGTGTCGGAGATGTTGGCAATATTGTTTTGCGAGACCGGAAGCAGTTGTCCCAGGATGGGATTATGATAGTAGTGGTAACTATTCAAAAGGATACCGGTGAAGTATTGGCTGGTCCAGATATAGTTACCCGAGGGTTCGTATATGTTCGCGAATCTGAGCAACTGATAGATGATGCTAAAGAACGGGTAAAAGAAGCTTTGGATAGCTGTGGTCAGCGTAGGATAACCGAATGGGCGGTTATAAAAGCCCAGGTGCGCGACCGTCTAGGTAAGCATCTCTATGAGAAAACGGGACGAAGACCCATGATACTGCCCATAATAATGGAAGTATGATAAATAAAGGCCGATGTTCTGAAGAGAAATCGGCCTTATTAAATAAAATCCGGTTATCATGCGTTTTTTACAACAACACCGTGATTATTCTTCATACAACTTATCAATCAGGTGTTTGTATTTTTGATCAATAAATTTACGCTTCAGTTTCAGGGTAGGAGTCAATTCACCCTTTTCCTGAGTCAACTCCTCGGGCAACAAAATAAATTTCTTTATTTTTTCGACTTGGCCCAGGCTTTTAGTATTGGCATCAATTATATTTTCATATAACTTGTAGATCTCGGGATTTTGAATGATTTGTTCGGGAGAAGTATACTCAATATTATTCTTTTTACAGTAGTCTTCCAGAATCGGGAAATTCGGCACCACTAAGGCAGATAAGAATTTTCTTCCTTCACCTATACACACGAACTGGGAGATAAATATTTCATTGCCCAGAAGGGACTCGATCTGCTGCGGGGAGATATTTTTGCCTCCGGAGGTGATTATGATTTCTTTGATACGATCAGTTATTTTAATATATCCAAGTTTTTCACCATTCTTTTCCACATAATGTAGTTCGCCCACATCCCCCGTTTTTAACCAGCCGTCTTCAGTAAATATTTCTTTAGTGGCTTCAGGATTCTTATAGTATTCGGTCATGCACATGCCACCTTTTAGCTGCACTTCACCTTCATCGGAAATCCGAGCATCGCAAAGGGAAAGCAGTACTCCGCAATACCCGGGGATAGCATTATCTCTAAAACCTACACAAACTGGAAAGAGTTCAGTTAATCCATAGCCCATGAAAATATTAATACCTGCAGCTTGGAAGAATTCATTTACTTCCGGTGCAAAGGGAGATCCACCCACATGATAAATATTACAGTTCTCAGCGCCCAGTAAGGCTCGTATTTTGCTGAAAACCAGCTTGTCAGCAATCCTGTATTTTAAGCCGTATTTGTTGTTTCTATAGGCTTGGATCCCAACTTTTTTAGCCCATTCAAACATCTTATACTTCATCCCACCGGCATTTTTCATGTTGGCATGGATGGTACCGTAAACTTTATCCCACATCCTTGGTACACTGGTCATAAAATGTGGTCTGAAGTGATTCATATATTCAAGAAAATTGGCTGGGTCAGGACAGTAGCCGATTTTAACTCCGTTGCACATACAACCGTAGGACCATAATCTTTCAAATATGTGTGACAAGGGCAGGATGGAAAGAGAAGTGTAATGAGGCCCGGCTTCCGGAAAACGCCAGGCTGGAAATATTCCGCACAAGAATGATCGATGGGTATGAACGGCTCCCTTGGGATTTCCGGTGGTTCCCGATGTATATATAATGGTTACTATATCACCGGGGTTAGCATTATTGATACGGTTTTCAAAATCTTTGTCATTAGCCAATTGGCGGCCTTTTTCGATGAGCTGGGTCAGGTAAACACTTTTGTCACCAGCAATGTTTATATTATCTTTCATAGCAACTATCAGTTTTAGGTATTGATTATCAGGTATTATCTGGGCAATCCGGTCATATTGTTCTTGATCTCCAACAAAGACTACTTTTACTTCGGCATCATTGACTATGTATTCAGCCTCTTCTTTAGAGTTGGTGGCATAAATAGGGACAGAAACCGCACGTGCTGCCAAAATGCCCATGTCTGAAATCGCCCACTCTGAGCAGTTTCTGGAGAATATGGAGCACTTATCACCAACGTCAATTCCTATGTCGATCAGAGCCTTGGCCAGGGCTGTGAATCTGTCGGCATATTCGGCCCAGGTAAGAGATTCCCACTCACCTTTGTAATTCTTTTGAGACAAAATAATTTCATCCTTATAAATCCTGGCGTTTTTTAGCATCATATAGGCGAGTGTTCTGTTTTCAGATACATATTTCTCGAATTCCGTTTCCCAGTCTCTGTCAGAATCACGCCAAACCGGTAAGTTTTGAGTCGCTTTGTGCATTAATCCGATCCTCCTTGAAGAAAAATGTTAATATTTGTTTGTAATTCATTATGATTGAAAATTATGATAAATCAAAATTTAATATTGAAGCGTAATATACTGAAAAAAGACGCTACTTTTCAGACTTGCCTTATTTTGTACCAAATAAAAGAAATTTGTAAAAATATTGACTAAAGTGGAATTGCCTCGCCAATAACTGCGGACTTATTTTTTCTGCCTTATTCGGGCATTGTTTTCCTTGCCTTAATAAATTGCCTTTGAACCTAGAAGGACACAAAAAAGATATATTTAATTGGTAATCTATACCTGGAGGTGAAGAGATGGTTTTCAGGTTGCTTTTGGTGGAAGATGATCCGGAAATAAGAGAGATCATTACCGATTACTTTTTGGATAAAAGTAATGGGATCATCGATATAGAATCCGCGGAGACCGGGCATGAGGGAATGGAAAAATATCTGGACCAGGAATATGATCTGGTGCTTCTGGATGTCATGCTGCCGGAAGTTGACGGGTTTGCAATCTGCCGGGAACTGCGCAAGACCAGTGATGTTCCGATTATGTTCATTACTGCCCGTCATCAGGAAAATGACCGTTTATACGGGTATCATCTGGGTTGTGACGACTATATCGTCAAGCCTTTCTCCCTGGCCGAGCTTTATGCCAAAGTAATGGCTTTGTTAAAACGCGCCAAAGGCATGGTAAGAGATGAAGTGATGACTGCCGGTCATATAAAATTAGATCCCTATCGCTGTACCGTCTATGTGCATGAAGCTGAGGTGATCCTGGCTCCCCTGGAATTTGGATTACTAAAAATACTAATGGAAAATCAGGGAAAAGCCGTCAGCCGGGAGAGTTTGCTCATCCGGTTATGGGGATATGATTTCGATGGTAATGACCGGGTGGTGGATAACCATATAAAAAAGCTGCGTAAGGCTTTAGGCGATAGCGCCGCCCAAATTAAGACTGTGTTTAAAATCGGTTATAAACTGGAGGAGAGATAAATGCAGAAAAACATCACCAAACGCCTCATTTATACGCGTGTCTTCAGTGCATTTCTGGCTATCTACCTGTTGCTGATGACGGGCTTCAGCATTTTCGTTATATCAGAAGAGCAGAAGGTGGCGGGAATGGAATTCAGAACCTATGCTAACGGTGTCAACAACCGAGTGGCCGAAATTCTTCAGAATTACCTTGACAGTAACAACCAGGTTACGGATCTGGTCTCCCTAAGAAAGGAATTGGTTAGAAGCACAAGTTTCTTTACTGTGGCTGGAACTGAAATAGCTGTTTTCACCGGTGATTACCAACTGCTTTTTCATACTAATAACTACTGGATAGTCCAGTATGATGGCGGCAAACAATATGGATATTTAAATCCCCGGGAATGGTTTAGTGATGAAGAGATATCCGAATTGGAATATTATCTGACTGCTGATTTCCAGCCGAAAAAGGCAGGTGATCTCTGGCATTATACTGTAGATTTAAGGGGCTTTTGGCTGGATCAGGAAATGGTTATCCCCGGTAAAATAACGGTTAATCCCATGTATGCTGACACCTTCGATGAACAGGGCCATGTAACTTCAGGCGGTGGGACCGTCACTGATGAAATTATCTATACTTCTCGCTATCAAAATACTCGAGACTTACCTTATTTTGAGCATGGAAACATTAGCCCGGCAACCAACAGTAAAAAACATGCTGAACTCCGGCAATTAGTAACCGATGCAGAGCAGTTGAAAGAAACAGAAATCATGCAACATTTGGAGCATCCCAGTCAAAGAATCGCGTTGACCACCTATCGCTATTACTTGCCCATGCCTTATCAGAACACGATTCACGGCATAGACCAAAAATATTATAGTGACTTTTGGACGGTGATAGCTCGTGATATCAATATGTGGGAGCGATGCTCCACTACATTGGTGTTTGTCTGGATTTCCTGTCTGGTCATATTCCTGGGGGTGGCTTTCATACTTTCCCGGCAGACTTATAAAACTTATCGGGAGAGAGAGGAACTGGAAAAACAGCGTCAGGAAATGACCGATGCCCTGGCTCATGACTTGAAAACCCCTTTGAGCATTATTTCTGGCTACGCCCAGAACTTACAGGAAAACATCCACACCGAGAAGCGGGAGCATTATGCCGCCCATATCCTGTCTAATGTAGAAAGGATGGATAAGATCATCCGCAGCATGCTGGAGATGACCAGATTAGAGTCGGATTTCCTGCAAATAAAACGGGAGGAACTGTCCCTGGCGGAAGCCAGTAATGAGGTGATTGGTCGTTACCGCCCAATTTCCCAGGAAAAATCCCTCACGGTTGACATCGATGGGGAGGCCGTGATAAAGGCAGATCATGCCATGATAGAACGAGTGATTGACAACTTTTTTGTCAATGCCCTGGGACATACCCCGGAGGGCGGCTCAATTAGCATTAGAATCTCTGGCGATCGGTATGAAATCTATAATAGCGGCAGCCACATACCAGAAGAGCGCATAAAGGAAATATGGCTTCCTTTTAAGAAATCTGACCTGTCCCGTGGTCACTCCAAAGGTACCGGCCTGGGCTTGGCCATTGCCCGCACCATTTTAGAATTGCACGGCTTTTCCTATGGTGCCCAAAACTGTGAAGACGGGGTAGTATTCTGGTTTAAGTTTCAGTAGGGTTATTCAAAACATGAGGCAAGAAGTAGCAATAACCTATAGTAAACATTAATAGTAAACATTATTTGATGATTTTGAAATAGATGTGGGCAGATATGAAGCCTAGACCCACAAGGCTATCTGGCTCCGCTAGTATAAGTTGTGAAAGCGTAAAATTAGAAGGTTGACAAATATTTGACTAAGGTGGCTTTCTCATATAAGCCAGCCCTATTATTCTGTATTATTTATCAACCCTGCTGATAGCCCGGTTTTATACTATCTTAGTGTATAGATGTAATAGTGGTGGATCTGTTCTTAAAGTCTGTGGAGTGATCAAAAAAACAAAAATTGTATTTTTGTTAACGGTTTTGTTAATTACCCGTGTTCTATGATTGTATTAAAGTTTTATACACTGCTTAATACGATTGGGCAAACGGCATAGAGATTGCCAGATTGCCACGCCCCTGACAGGACTCTCAACCTTAACAGCGACCGAAAGGAGCACCGGCAACCTTATAGTACCCGTTAGGGTACATCGGGAGTCCCCGAAGGGGGGAGTGCCGGAACGACCAACATAAATTGTACCCGTAAAGGTACATTGGGAGTGTCCGAAGGATGTGTGAGATATGAGCAGAATACATTTTCACAGAGATAGACAGTGACAGCCGACCTTTTTATTCTGTATTAATTATCATTCCTGAGGTTAACCTAATTTTAATAATGAATAAAGAGGAAGGGAGAAGTAACTTTGACAGAAAATCATCAACCGGAAGCCAACCAGGAACAAAAGCTAGACAACATTAAGGAACTGGGCCAATTAGAAATCCCTGCTTATAAAAGTGATATTCACTGTTTAACTATTACCGGACAGGTAGAGGGACATATGGTTCTTCCTCCCCAGAATAAAACCACCAAATATGAACATGTTATTCCCCAGTTAATTGCCGTGGAAGAAAACCCTAATATTAAAGGACTGCTGATCCTGTTAAATACCGTAGGCGGTGATGTGGAAGCGGGATTGGCCATGGCGGAAGCGATTGCCAGCATGACCAAGCCTACCGTATCTATTGTACTAGGTGGAGGTCACTCCATTGGGGTATCTATTGCCGTAGCGGCAGACTACTCGCTGATTGCCCCATCTGCTACTATGACGATACACCCAATACGGTTAACTGGCCTAGTAATCGGTGTTCCCCAAACCTATGAATACCTTGATAAAATGCAGGACCGGGTGGTGCGGTTTGTCGTGGAACATTCCAGAATCAGCGAAGAGAAGTTCCGGGAACTTATGTTCAGAACCGGGGATTTGGCCCGGGATATCGGAACTGTATTAGTAGGGAAAGATGCGGTGGATTACGGAATAATAGATCAGGTGGGGGGAGTCACTGAAGCCCTTAGAAAACTGGAGGAGTTGAAAAAAAACGAGGGGATGATACAGTGATATTATATATTCCCGAACCCTTTGAGTTTCCTTTGGAGGATAAAAAGCCTACAGAGTCTTTTTCCCTGAAGCTGCGTTCCGGAGGTGAACTGGTTGTAGAAAACTGCGGGCAGAATCAGGTGCGGGTAATACAGGTAAGAAGCACTGATCCCATGGACTACATCAACAGCAAATTCCAGCCCGGCAATATAATAGATCTGGTAGCTGATTTCGAATAATATTTACCTTTCTGGTATGTTGTCCTGGTGCTGTGCTATAATTTAACAAGCTCTAATTCCAGCACCTGTTCGCCATCAATAAGCCCCTGCTTATCTTGGAGATTCTAGTAGGGGACAATGGTGGCGGTTTTTATTGCGTTCAGGAAGGCATTTTTCTATTCTGCGCCGGTCTTTCCAGTAAGCGACTTATTTGCGGCGCACTATTCTTTTAATTGTCATTGCAGGCTAATCAGTGTTTGGAATATAGGACTTAAATACTAACCTGAGCAATATCAATGTCATACCTTAAGCAGGAGGACATTTAGCAGCAACCGCGGTTGCTTACTTATCTGTTCGAATGATTTACAAGGTGGTAAGAAAAAGAGAACCTTTCTGTATTCATATAATTAATATTTGGCTCTGGCTGCTTTCGCTGCGATATGGCCTTTTGCTTTGAGTTTTAACGCTTTGGTAGTATTTTTTGGAACCAGAAGGAATTCCTTTGCACCTGGAGAAATTTACCTACAATATCATTGAAAATTGCCCAACCATTTTGCTGTCATTTCGATAGGAATTATGTGAAGTAGCACTCAGGAGAAATATATGCCAACCATAAAGAAAAAGACAGTAAAATCAAAATCAGCGCGTATACGTAAGAAAGAGGTACCCCAGCCAAATCCAATACGCAATGAAATTCTATCATTAGTGGCTTTTGTAATGGCACTGTTTATTTATATATGTATTAGCCGTGCCCAGGGCATTCCCGAAGACATCAAGGTAGTTGGCTGGATAGGCTCACGAGTGGCTTACGGATTGGAACTTGCTTTTGGGGAAGGAGCTATAATATTCTCATTTCTTCTGCTGGCCTGGTCCATCCATCTAGGGGTCTATAAACAGACTTGGTCCATAAGGATGTGGGGATTTTCTCTTCTGTTTATCTGCGTGCTGATTTACTATGGGTTATACGACATACCTATAGGTCTCACTCCTTGGACAGCAGGACAAAAAGGTTTAGGAGGGGGAGTGCTGGGCGGAGGAATAGCCTACTTGTTTCTCCAATTAGTGGGACAAGTCGGGGCGGTGGTTTTTTTAACTCTAGGTTTGTGCATCTCTCTGCTTTTGATTATTAATCGGCCCTGGGCAGAAATAAGTGCATTATTGATTAAATGGTTAGGTAAAGTTGGGAAATGGCTAAACCACGTCCTTTTTTATGAAGTCGAAGAGGACAGTAGGCCAGCCCCTGTTTCAAGAAAAACAGAGCCTATAATCATTGATCACGGTATGGAAGCTACTGTAACTGAAAAAGCTGATCTTAATTATATAGAGATGGAGGTTAACCCAACTCCTGAAGTGGAGCCCGAGTTTCCAGCTGTTTCTCCCAAATTCACACCAGCAGCCTCGTTGAAAAAGGGTGACAACCATCATTATCAAAAACCGTCTCTGGAGCTGCTCAGTGAGGATAGTTCAGAGCGCAGCATTGATAAAAAGAATATAAAAGAAAGTATATCCATTTTAGAAGAGACTTTTGCCAATTTCGGCATCGGAGTCAAGGTTAATCAGGTAAGCTGTGGGCCAGCGGTAACTAGATACGAATTAACACCTGCTCCGGGAGTAAAGGTCAGCAGAATAATCAGTCTTACCGATGATTTACAGTTAAACCTGGCTGCTCCAGGGATTCGCATAGAAGCACCTATTCCCGGGAAATCAGCGGTGGGCATAGAAGTTCCCAACAGCAAAATTCTCAGTGTAGGATTGCGCAGCTTGCTGTCTTCACCGGCGTTTCGCCGTTTGAATACTCCGTTGGCTTTTGCCTTGGGAGAAGATATTTCCGGATCGGCAGTAGTGGCTAAATTAACGGATATGCCCCATTTATTGATTGCTGGTTCCACCGGTTCTGGCAAAAGTGTGTGCCTCAACTGTATTATCATGAGTCTGTTATACAACGCTATGCCCGACGAACTTAAATTGGTTTTCATTGACCCCAAAATGGTAGAGCTAACCGTTTATAATGGTATTCCTCATTTAATGTGTCCGGTGGTAACTGATCCGAAAAAGGCCGCTGTGGTTTTACGATGGATGGTTACTGAGATGGAGAAACGCTATCGTATGTTTGCTGAAAAGGGAGTACGGGATATCAGCCGCTATAACCAAGTAGCCGACGAGAAAATCCCGTTTATTGTAATCATCATAGATGAACTAGCCGATTTAATGATGGTAGCTCCTGTGGAAGTTGAGGATTCAATTTGTCGCCTGGCCCAAATGGCAAGAGCTGCTGGGATGCATTTAATTGTTGCTACCCAACGACCTTCGGTTGATGTAGTTACCGGAGTAATCAAAGCTAATATACCGTCCCGGATTGCTTTTGCTGTTTCCTCACAGGCTGACTCTCGTACCATACTGGACATGGGCGGGGCAGAAAAACTGCTGGGAAAAGGAGATATGCTCTTTTTCCCGGTTGGTGCAGTAAAACCTTATAGAGTACAAGGTGCTTACGTATCCGATCAGGATATAGAAAAGACGGTGGAGTTTATCAAGCAGCAGGCCTATGAAGCTGAGGATGAAAATCAAATCAACGAACTGGAATTCTCGCTGGAGCAAGCTGATTTAGAGTACGATGATGACTTATTTTGGGACGCAGTTGCGGTGTTTGTGGATAGCCAAAAGGCTTCCGTGTCGTTGTTGCAGCGCAGACTACGTATTGGATATGCCCGTGCCGCCCGCTTGGTGGACTTAATGGAAGATCGGGGGATAGTATCCTCCCTGGACGCCAACAAAAAGCGAGAAATTCTTATAGACAGTGAGCAACTGGAAAAACTATATGCGAACCGTAAATCAATTTAGGAATTTGTATGGGGGAGGAGTAAAACCTTGCGCTTAACCTCCAGAGAGCGAGAGATTTTCGAGTTGCTGAGAAAAGAACCTTTAATCAGCCAGGAGGATCTTGCTCATCGATTAGGGATATCCCGATCATCTGCTGCCGTACATATTTCCAATCTTATGAAAAAGGGCGCTATTCTGGGCAAGGGATATGTTTTTAGTGAACAAGCCAATGTAGTAATTATGGGTAGTACTTATTTGAGTATTGAAGTTGATACATCCCAGCATAGAATCGATATTTACCAGAACGGTACGGCTATCGAATTAGCCCAAATATTCGTGGAACTGGGGATAGAACCTAAGGTGATGACGGTTCTAGGAAATGATGATTTGGGAAGCCAAATATTAATGCGGATGCAGCAGATGGATGTTGATACCAGTAATATTATCCGGCTGTCCAATAGGCGTACCTGCAGGCGGATCTATGCTGATAAGCACTTAAGATATGAGGAAGGTTTGTCGTCTGAAGAAGTTCAAAAAGCCTTTGCATCACAGGCTTGGGCTGTTTTTAATTGCGAATATCTGGTGGTGGATCCCTGCTACCAATCAATGATTTACCAGTTTATCAATCAAAAGGATGAGGATCAGGTACCTAGGCTGTGCACTTACGGACATCCAGAGAAAGAGCAAGATATTTTTGATCTTACCGGACATTGTTCGGTAATAGCTTTGGGTATCAGTGATTCAATACTGTTGGACCAGTGCATCACCGGAGGATTGAATTTTATGAAAAACGATCAGCAGTTGTTGGTTGTGACTGACGGCCTTAATCGCCTGATCTATATTAATAACGGGGAAATACATGATTTCCCCCTGTTACCAGGACAAGCCTTTGCATGCAAACCTGGAATACCCCGGCTTCTGGCTGGCCTGGTTTATGGTTTATCCAACCATTATCCAGTGCGACAAGCTGTGCGTATAGGTGTAGGGGCAGCTTCTTCCTCCAATGAGTGAAACGTTATTAAATAAAATACCGGAAATAAGTAAGGGGTGATTTTGGTGGGAGTAGGCCAGCGACTTCAGGAAGAAAGATTACGACAGGGCTTCTCCTTGGACGAAATTGAAGAGGAAACCAAAATTCGCAAGTATTACCTACAGGCTTTGGAAGAAGAGAAGTATCATGTTTTGCCTCCTCAGGTTTATGCCACGGGATTCGTAAAACGATATTCAAAATTTCTTGGCTTAGACGAAGCCGAGTTTGCTTATCGATTTAAACTAGAAGCTTATTCCGAGCAGGAAGAGGAACAAATAACCCAGGTGACTGAACCATTGGAACCGATAAATAAAGTAGTTCTTCCCTGGGGTAACATTATAGCCGGAATCATCTTTTTAGTTATAGCTATTTGGATTGGAAACTATATAGTGGGGTATCTAGCGGATCGGGGTGCACAAGAAGATCAGCCCCAGCTCCCGGGAATACAACAACCGGTGGAACAAACCCCTGCTCCTAATGAAGAACAAAAGGAAGCACCACCACCCAGTGCCACACCGGTAGCACTATTGGAACTGAAAACCACTCAACCCTGTTGGCTTTTGGTAATGGTTGATGGAGAAACTCAATTTACCGGGACCTTGCCGGCTGGTGAAGAAAGAGTATTTGAAGGTAAGGAATCAATATATATAAAAGCTGGCAATGCGGGAGGACTTGATATAACATTTAATGGGGAAAAGCAGGAACCTCTCGGTGCAACGGGAGAAGTGAAGGAGCGGGAATTTACTGCTGAATAACAATAGAATAGGTGATACCGCAGGTGAAAATAGGTTTTATTAGTCTAGGATGCGCTAAGAATCGTGTTGATACCGAAATTATGATGGGCTTGGTCAAAAGCCAGGGTCACTCCATAACTGACCGGTTAGAATATGCTGATTTGGTGGTTATTAATACCTGTGGATTTTTATCCGCGGCTAAAGAAGAAGCTATTGACAGGATTTTAGAAACTGCGCAGCTTAAAAGTAAAGGGATTCTGCAATATCTGATAGCTGCTGGATGCATGTCCCAACTTCATGCCCAAGAGTTACTTGATGAAATTCCCGAATTGGATGGGGTAATAGGTGTATCATCTTTTTTAGAAATAAATGAACTGATTGAGAAAGTTACTTCAGGACAAAGGGTTAATGTTGTCCGCCCAGCAACGGATGTTTTTATTGAACAAGGTCCCCGGGTTTTGACTACTCCCGCTGGGTTAGCCTATATAAAGATATCCGAAGGGTGTAATAATCTCTGCAGTTACTGTGCTATACCATTGATTCGCGGTAATCTTCGCTCCCGTTCCTTAGGGGAGATAAAGAAGGAAGCCGAAGAATTTATACATAAGGGTATTAAAGAACTGGTGATTATTGGACAGGATCCTGCGTCTTATGGATATGATCTTGGCAATGGTGCTGATCTAACCCAGCTCATCTATAGCTTGAATAGTATTAACGGTGATTATTGGATCCGGCTCATGTATGTTCATCCGGCTCATTTGAATTCAGCTATGATTAAAGCTATCGCTGACAGTGATCATGTTGTGCCTTATCTGGACCTGCCTATACAGCATGTGGATCATAACATCCTGCAGAAAATGAACCGTCATCACAGTGAAGAAGACTTGCGCCAACTGCTCCGGGAGCTAAGACAAGCGATTCCTGATCTGGTGCTTCGTACTACTGTAATGGTAGGTTTTCCTGGGGAAAGTGAGGACCAATTCCAGCGTTTGTGTGATTTTATACAAGAATATGAATTTGATTGGTTGGGAGCTTTTGCTTATTCACCCCAGGATAATACTCCGGCTGCCCGTATGTCTGATCAGGTGCCCGACGAGGTTAAAGATTCGCGGCTTGACCGAGTTCTCACCCTTCAACAGGGGATAACCCGCAAAAAGAACAAAACTCGCATAGGTAGAGAGGAAAAGATACTAATTTCTTCACGTATCTCCGCCAACTTGTACCTGGGGAGAGGTTATTTCCAAGCACCTGAAGTAGACGGTATTACAATGGTAAGAAGCCATAAGCCCATACGTAATGGAGAATTCGTGCAAGCCCGCATGGTAGCTGTGCGTAAATATGATATGATCGGAGAATTCAATCATGAACCTTCCCAATAGTCTTACTATCGCACGGATAGTACTTATTCCCATATTCGTAGTAATCCTGCTGGTACACATACCCTATGGTGATTATATTGCCGCACTAATTTTCTCCCTCGCCGCATTAACTGACAGTTTAGATGGTTATTTAGCTCGTAAAAGGCGAGAAGTAACCACTCTGGGGGTTATACTGGATCCCCTGGCTGATAAACTGCTGGTAACAGCAGCATTGATAAGCTTGGTGGAATTAAATAGAATTCCAGGCTGGACAGCTATAGTCATTTTGGGACGTGAATTTGCCGTAACCGGCTTGAGAGCCGTCAAAGCCGAAGCAGGTATAGTTATACCAGCCAGCTGGATGGGAAAATTAAAGACGGTAATCCAAATTGCAGCTATCTTGCTGGTTATTTTGGAGAAAAGTTTTCAACAGGTGTTGCCCTTTCCATTAGGTTTATGGATGTTGTATCTAGCTGTGGCTGTCACAGTAATATCAGGCGTAGAATATTTTTACCGGTTTAAGGTTGAAGAACCTACCCGTAAGTAAAAATTAGCTAAGCTAAAAGTAATGTTCTATGGTATTATGTATAATGTGAATAAGAACACATTCACTAGCTAGGGCCTTGCCCCATTTCCGCTCGGTATTCTCCCCAAAATAACAAAAAACATACAGAAAGGAGATTTAGGGAAAACTAACCTCATGCTATATCAGCTATCATAAGGTTTCATCATATTCTATTAGCTATCCTAATATTTCATCACAGTATTTAACCCATCAGGGTTGCAGCAATATACTTGACAGGAGGTTGGTGTAATGGATTTTCGACTGACTGAAGAAGAAATCATGTTAAGAAAGATGATCAGAGATTTTGCCGAAAATGAGGTAGCACCTACCGTAGCGGAGCGGGATGAACAAGAGGTTTTTGATCTGCAAATATGGAACAAGATGGCCGACTTGGGTATATGCGGAATACCTTGGGAAGAAAAGTACGGCGGAGCCGATGCTGGTTTTTTAAGCTATTGTATTGCCGTGGAAGAATTATCCCGGGTAGATGCTGGTATAGGAGTATCTTTGTCTGCTCATACTTCGCTTGGGTCCTGGCCGATTTGGAAGTTCGGCACTGAAGAGCAAAAAATGAAATACCTGCCACCGTTAGCGGCTGGTACTAAAATTGCTGCTTTCGGTATAACTGAACCTTCTGCGGGCAGTGATTCAGGCGCCACCAAAACTACTGCTCGTCTGGATGGTAATCACTATATTCTCAATGGTACCAAGATATTTATAACCAACGGGTATTATGCTGATACCTATGTAGTGATTGCCCGAACTGGCCCCAAGGAGCTTAAGCACAAAAGCATCAGTGCCTTCATTGTTGAAAAGGGAACTCCTGGGTTTTCGTTTGGTAAGAAAGAGAAAAAGATGGGTATTCGCACTTCGGCTACCTATGAGTTAGTATTCGAGGATTGCCGTATTCCCAAAGAGAACCTGCTGGGACAAGAGGGCCAGGGCTTCAAGATTGCTATGCAGATCCTAGATGGTGGGCGCAATGGGATAGCTGCACAGGCAGTTGGTATTGCTCAGGGAGCTTATGAGTTTGCTCTTAACTATGCCAAAGAGAGAGTGCAGTTTGATGCTCCCATTGCTAGCCTGCAAGCTATTCGATTTAAATTAGCCGATATGAGGACCAGGATAGAAGCAGCTCGTCTGCTGACATATCAGGCCGCCTGGAAAGAAGGAGTTCATGAACCTTATGGCTTGGAAAGTGCCATGGCTAAGGTGTTTGCCGGCGATACAGCTATGTGGGTTACTACGGAAGCGGTCCAGATACTGGGTGGATATGGGTATTCCCGTGAATATCCGGTGGAACGGATGATGAGAGATGCTAAGATAACGCAGATATATGAAGGTACCAATGAAATCCAGCGGGTGGTTATTTCCAACCAAATATTAAGATAAGGTAACCTTTTTGAAAATACCATACAGTAATTTTAGCAATGCCATAAGGATGATTCCCGTCCTTGTGGCATTTCCATTATATAACGGCGGGTAGTCTGAGACTTGGCATGTTATAATGGTTGGTGCGCAAAGGGGGGAAAATGATGAAAAATGGTGAATTGCGTATAGTTGTTGTTCTGCTGGCCATGATTCTTACTATAGGAATATTATTTGGTGGTTATTCTGTTTACAAAGTTTATGGAGTGGAAAAACCTGTAGAAACCAAATTGTCGGCTTTACCAGCAGTTTCTTCCGTTTCAATTGATAAAAATAAGAAAGTTTATGAAATAAAACTGCAACTGGGAGCAGTGGAGAATTTACAGTCAGCTTATACTGAGATTGAAAATGCCCTGAACCGGTACTTTAAAGTCAATGATTATCAGTTGCAAATAATTGATAACCGTAATGAAAAATTAGAATTATTTTATTTACAAATACAGCCTGCTGTGCAGCAGACTGCAGCTAAAAGTGAGTTTGTATGGCTGGATGCCTACTTAGACGAAAAATGCAGTCAAACAGGTTTGACATATAATCTCATGATAGATGAGAAGAATATTTATATCCAAATTATGGACAGTCCCTATTATCTTTACGAAGTTGTAGTCAGACCAGATGTCAGTAGCACATTACCGGATGAACCATAGGGAGGGGATTAGGTGAAAGAGATATATATTGGTGCCGGGGTCGGAGTCTTTATTTTCCTGGCAGCAGTCGGTTTCAATGTTGTCCCTTTGGCTCTATTTATACTGGTAATGGGCGGATTTATCTATTTTATACAGACACAGGGACAAATAAAGTTTAATGATGTAAGCCGCGGTGTAAAAAGCGGGCAAATAATAAGCTTTGATGATATCGGGGGCCAGGACTCAGCTATAAATGAACTTAAGGAAGCTCTGGAATTCCTGGTTAAACCTGATGTTATACAACGTATGGGTATCAGACCCTTGAAAGGTATTTTATTGGTTGGCCCTCCGGGAACCGGCAAAACTTTGCTGGCCAGAGCGGCGGCGGCTTATACCAGTTCGGTTTTTATAGCTACCAGCGGTTCTGAATTTATAGAAATGTATGCCGGGGTAGGTGCCAAGCGGGTCAGACAGCTGTTTCTCGATGCCCGCAAAAAGGCTGCTCGGGAAAACAGTCGCAGTGCTATTATTTTTATTGATGAATTAGATGTATTGGGAGCCAAACGCGGCAAGCACAGCGGACATATGGAATACGACCAAACCTTGAATCAATTGCTGGTAGAAATGGATGGCATTACGCCGGATGAAGATCCGCGCATATTACTGGTGGGGGCAACCAACCGTGTCGACCTGCTTGATCCTGCTTTATTACGACCAGGACGTTTTGATCGTCAGGTTCAGGTGGGATTACCCGACAAGGAAGGCCGGCGGCGCATTTTATCCATTCATACCCGTAATAAACCGCTGCGTTCCCCAGAGGTCCTGGATGAAATTGCCGCGGCTACCTTTGGATTTTCAGGTGCTCATCTGGAAAGCCTAGCCAATGAAGCTGCCATTCTGGCAATGCGGGAAAACTCTCCCACTGTGGAGTCAGTTCATTTTACAGAGGCTATTGATAAAGTACTTTTGGGGGAAAAAGACAGCCGCAAGCCTAACCGCCAGGAAATTGAAAGAGTCAGCTACCATGAAGCGGGACATGCTCTGGTCAGTGAAATGGTTAGTCCTGGTTCGGTGGCATATCTTACTATTATTCCCCGTGGGGGAGCATTAGGTTTTATGCGGAAGTCTTCGCACGATGACCAGTATTTGTACACCCGGATGGAGTTGGAAAAGCAGATCATGGTTACCTTGGCTGGAGCAGTGTCTGAGGAGTTAATATATGGAGACAGAAGTACTGGGGCGCGCAATGATTTCAGTCAAGCCTGGCAGACCGCTCGTGAAATTGTGCAATCAGGGTTGTCCAGCCTGGGAGTGGTAAGTATTGATGATCTACCTGACCATATGCTTTATGAAGAGTGCTGGAAGGTTATTAATGAAATGGAATGCAAAACCCGACAGCTTTTGTCAGAACGTTTGCCTCAGCTTAGGAAAATAGCTGTTGTATTATTGGATGAAGAGTCTATGGATCAAACTCGTTTTCAGGCATTGCTGAATTAATATTATCAACAAAACACCGGCTTGGTACGGTGTTTTCAGACTGTCAAAGAAGTCTATTAATGGTTAGAAGTTCGAGATTGCCACGCCCCTCCGGGGCTCGCAATGACACATAAGATTGCCTTCTGGTATGTCATCGGCCGTTCCGGCACTACCGATGTTCACTATCGTTCACGGCTAATGTTGCGAGGAGCGTAGTGACGTGGCGATCTCTTTTTAGCAACTTTTTTGACATTCTCAAAACACCGGCTTGGTCCGGTGTTTTTTTATGGGTAGGATATGAGAGAATCCTAAAATGTTTATAATAAAATAGATTAGTGGTAGGAGGGGCCGAGGTAATGGTTAAAGCATATCTAATATCCACTGGTACAGAACTGTTATTGGGGTCAACCCTGGATACCAATTCGATTTTTCTATCTAGAAAACTGGCTGAAATTGGTGTTAAAGTAATTGGCAAGAGTGTAGTTGGTGACAATCCCGATTCCATTGCAATGGCTCTACGAATGGGGCTTGCTGCCGCTGATATGGTTATAACTACAGGGGGATTAGGTCCCACCCGTGATGATCTTACCAAGGAGATTGCCTGTGAAGTAGCTGGTGTAGACATGAAATTAATAGAAGCTGAAGAGGAGAGACTGAGAGATTACTTCCAGCGCCGGCATCGGGCCATGCCGGAAATAAACCTAAAACAGGCTATGTTTCCTGAACAGGCTACGATTATCACCAACCACTTTGGAACTGCACCGGGAATGTATTTACCTCTTAAAAATAACCAGGTTATTATCTGCCTGCCCGGTCCTCCCCGGGAAGCAGAACCGATGTATGAGAATTATGTTAAAGACCTGCTTATAAAAACTTATAACCTCACAGACCGTCGCTCAGCCAGCCGGATAATCCGGATTTTTGGCCCTGGTGAGTCCCAGGTAGAAGAAATGTTGCAGGAAGTTATGGATCAGGCCCATAATTATAATCTAGCTCTACTGGCTAGCGAGGGTGAAATTAATGTACGCGTAACCGCAGAAGGTAAAGACTATAACGAAAGTGTGGTTATACTAACTAAAGTGACCGAGCAAATTAGCCAGATCATGGGAAAAAGTGTTTTCGGCTACGATGACGATACATTAAGTGCCGTCGTGGGCAAATTATTAGACAACCGCAACCGGAGTTTAGCAGTAGCTGAGTCTTGCACAGGAGGATTTTTAGGTAAGATGATTACTGATATCCCCGGCAGTTCCAAGTATTTTTGGGGCGGAGTCATTACCTATTCCAATCAAGCCAAAGAGAATCTGCTGGGAGTGAGGTCAGCAACTCTGCAAGAGTATGGAGCAGTTAGCCGGGAGACTGCTTTGGAAATGGCTTGGGGAGTTAAGCGATTAGCGGGGACCGATATAGGGATTTCTATTACTGGCATAGCAGGGCCTGAAGGGGGCAGTGAAGAAAAACCAGTTGGTCTGGTATATATAGCTCTGGTTGGTGATAACCTGGAGCAAGTACGGGAAATGCATTTTGTAGGCAACCGCAATGGAATTCGAACTTTATCAGCCAAATCGGCCCTTGATTTACTGCGGTTACAACTTTTGTAAGGAGTATAGAATATGCGTCTTTTCACAGCTATTCCGGTTCCGGATGAAATAAAGGATTATACTAGTATGATCCGCAAGGAATTGGAAGTAATAAATCCTGACGTAAAGTGGGTGGAAAAAGAAAACTATCATTTAACCCTCAAGTTTCTGGGGGATGTGCCGGTAGATATGCTGGAACCGCTTTGCGATTTTTTAGAGCGGGCTGCTGTTTCCAGTCCGTCGTTTAAGCTGAGACTGCAAGGTATGGGGTTTTACCCTAATCGTCGACGCCCCCGGGTAATATGGATAGGAATCTCAGGTGAAATGGAAAAAGCGCTGTTTCTGGGCGACAGGGTTGACGCCTATTTATCAACTCTGGGTTTTGAGGCTGAAGCAAGGCGTGACTATCATCTTACCCTGGGAAGAATCCGCTCTGAACGCAATCTTAATGAATTGGTTAATAAAATTTCTTACCTGGGAACAACTATTCAAACTGAATTTTTCACTGTAACAGAATTTTACTTGATGGAAAGCCAACTTACCTCCAAAGGTTCGGTTTATACCGTTAAAAGAAAATTTACTCTGGATTAGCAGGGGAGTTGACACAATATACCAATACTCTTATAATTTACGAAAGCGAACATATGTTTGAGGAGGGGAGCTCGTGGAAGTTGTAGATAATCAGGGTAAACAAGAAGCAGTTAATAATGCTATTAGGAATATTGAAAAACAGTTTGGCAAAGGTTCAATAATGCGATTAGGTGAGGCAGCAGCCATGAACGTAGAAGTCATCTCTACCGGCTGCCTGTCGTTGGATTTAGCTTTAGGAGTAGGAGGCATTCCCAGAGGAAGAGTAATCGAGATATTCGGACCCGAATCCTCCGGTAAAACTACAGTGGCTTTGAGTTGCATTGCCCAAGCTCAGAAGGAAGGAGGCATGGCAGCTTTTATTGATGCCGAACATGCCCTGGATCCACTTTATGCCAAACGGTTGGGCGTAGATATTAATAATTTATTGGTTTCTCAGCCTGATTCCGGGGAGCAAGCCTTGGAAATTGCTGAGGCTTTAGTGCGAAGTGGTGCTATTGATGTAGTGGTTATAGATTCTGTAGCTGCATTGGTGCCTAAGGCAGAACTTGACGGAGAGATGGGAGATATTCATGTAGGACTGCAGGCCCGTTTGATGTCCCAAGCTTTGCGAAAATTGACTGCTCATATCAGTAAATCCAGAGCATGTGCAATTTTTATCAATCAGATACGGGAAAAGGTCGGAGTGGTATATGGCAATAATGAAGTTACCACCGGTGGAAGAGCACTTAAATTCTATTCTTCTATCCGCATTGAGGTTCGCAAAGGAGATGCTATCAAGCAGGGGACAGAAACAATAGGAAACCGTACTAAAGTCAAGATAGTTAAAAACAAAGTGGCCCCGCCTTTTAAGACAGCTGAATTTGATATTATGTTTGGAACTGGCATTTCCCGTGAGGGCGATCTATTAGATATAGCTGCCGATATGGATATAATCCAGAAGAGTGGTTCCTGGTTTGCTTATCAGGGTGAAAGGCTAGGACAGGGCAGAGAGAATGTAAAAGAGTATTTTAAGAATAATCCAGAAATATTTAACCAGATTGAGAAACAGGTTCGGGAGGCAGTTATACAGAAGAATGCCCAACCCAGTAATGACTTAACTTGACAATTATCATAGGTTATTAATAAAATCTATATAAGCTCAGTTATGAAGTCTCTAAAAGACTTGAACATATAGAATCGATGGTGTTGATTGTTAAAAAATTCTACCTCGATAACTAAAATATCGAGGTCACATAGATTCATAGTTCAGGTTGTGTAAGGCAGTTTATCTACCTGAATAAGTAATTGGACGCATAATCACATAGCATAAAAAAGCGTTCTTACAAACAGGAGATTTATTTGGACCTTACGAGAAAGAGTCTTCTGATCAAGACCGAGCGGTCAGCTCGGTTTTTTTGTGATTAAATGTATTGATTGAATTTTATCATTATTACATTAATAAGGAGGTGAGCCAGATGAATACGCTGGGAACCTTTATCGTAATCCTTTTATCTCTAGCGGTGGGAGCTGCTGCAGGTTACTATGGCAGACGGCTCATAGCAGAAAGCCGTATTCGTGGAGCAGAAGAAGAAGCCAGCAGGATTATAGAAGAAGCTAACAAAGAAGCGGAAGCCAAAAAAAAGGAAGTCTTATTGGAGGCCAAAGAGGAAATTCATCGTAATCGTCAGGAAGCGGAAAAGGATATACGCGATCGACGCCGGGAATTAGACCGCATGGAAAGAAGAATATTACAGAAAGAGGAAATGCTTGATAGAAAGACTGAGAGCATTGAGAAAAAAGATCAGTCCTTGCGGGAAAAGGAGAAGGAGATCGAAAAGACACAGCAGGATCTGCAGCTGATACTTACTCAACAATTAAAAGAATTGGAAAGACTTTCTGGACTTACTTCTGAGGAAGCAAAAGAACTATTGCTGGCCAATGTAGAGCAGCAAATTCGCCAAGAAACCGCAATAATGATCAAAAATCTAGAAGCAGAAGCACGGGAGGAAGCTGACAAGCGAGCTAAAAACATCATAACACTGGCGATTCAGAAATGTGCTGCTGATGTTGTGTCCGAAGCCACTGTTTCTGTGGTAGCACTACCTAACGATGAAATGAAAGGACGCATTATTGGCCGTGAAGGTAGAAACATAAGGACATTTGAGACTCTTACCGGAGTAGATTTAATAATTGATGATACACCGGAAGCGGTTATTCTATCATCATTCGATCCTATCCGTCGAGAGGTAGCTCGGGTGGCATTGGAAAACCTGATTGCCGATGGACGTATTCACCCCGCTCGCATTGAAGAAATGGTAGAAAAAGCTCAGAAAGAAATCGACCAGGAAATTCGCGAAGTAGGCGAACAAGCTGCCTTCGAGGTAGGAGTTCATAATCTACATCCGGAATTAATCAAATTATTAGGTAGACTTAAGTACCGTACCAGTTATGGACAAAATGTATTAAAACACTCCATTGAGGTAGCCCACCTTGCAGGAATAATGGCTGCCGAATTGGATGTTGATATGGCTATAGCCAAACGGGCTGGGCTGCTCCACGATATCGGCAAATCCGTTGACCACGAGATAAGTGGACCTCACATAGAAATAGGTGTAGATCTGGCCAAAAAATACCGGGAAAGTAGAGAGGTTATTCATGCTATTGCTGCCCATCATGGTGATGTGGAGCCTGAATCCATTGAAGCCGTACTGGTACAGGCGGCAGATGCCATTTCTGCATCTCGTCCGGGAGCACGGCGGGAAACTTTAGAAGCATATATCAAACGCCTGGAGAAATTAGAAGCTTTAGCCGATTCTTTTTCCGGAGTTGAACGATCCTTTGCGATACAAGCAGGCCGTGAAGTCCGTATCATTGTAAAGCCTGAGGATATAGATGATCTAGCTGCGATCGCACTATCCCGGGATATTGCACGTAAGGTCGAGAATGATCTTGATTATCCAGGCCAGATCAAGGTAGTGGTCATTCGTGAGACACGTTCCGTAGAATATGCTAAATAAATATTAAGGTATAAAAAGAAAACAGGGCTGTAATAGCCCTGTTTTGGTATTTATGTATTATATTACAAGGGACCGCTGGGAAGGAGTTTATCTGCCCTTATCGAAAGGTTTATATTATTGTTTAATAGGGGAAGATTTTCAATGAATTCAGGAAACGGTCTTGATTTATTTATTTCTATTTCTTTGACTTACCCAGAACTCCATTCAATTCGTTATGATTCAGATCATGACATTATAAGCTGTCAGATAGCTGTACAGGGAGATATTGCAACTGATCAAGAGAAGCATTTATTGACTCGATTTAAACAATGTTTGGATTTATATCATACGATGACTGGAGATAAGGCGTCAATAATGAGGGTATATGTACAGAGACTCAGTGAGGTTACTTTGCTTCACTATGAACGTGATATGAACACCATGTCAGAAGGGGAAATAGGTTTATTGCTTAACCTAACCCGCGATATCATTTCCAACAGAATATTATATGATACCGGCGACAGCATAACCGAGGAGCCGTTTAAGAATAAGGTAAAACAAAACCTGCTGAGGCGTATAAGTAAAGATGAAGATAAGCACCAATTTCTTGCTTTCCGTAAACAAGGGAGGGTGTTGGTTTTTCAGAAATAATTTCCTGGAGGTATGATGAATTTGAATTTACTGGTAATTGGGGATATAGTAGGCCGCCCTGGGCGACAAGCCGTTCGTGATTTACTTCCCGATCTGGTGCGCCAGTATAATATAGAATTCATCATAGCTAATGCCGAGAATGCTTCCGGGGGCCGGGGGTTGACCCGGGAAGTAATGCAGGAATTGCTGGGTGCTGGTATTGATGTGCTAACTATGGGCAATCATGTCTGGGACAATAAAGAGATATTCAATTTTATAGATGATCAGCCCCGGATAATCAGACCTGCTAATTATCCCCAACCCTGTCCAGGGCAAGGGTATCATGTTTATCAAGCTGGATTTAATCTGAAGATTGCTGTTATTAATGTTTCCGGACGTGTATATATGCCGGCTTTGGACTGTCCTTTTCGTACTGTGGATCAAATACTATCCAATCTTCCCGATGTGGATTGCATAATTATTGATATTCATGCAGAAGCAACTTCTGAAAAGCAGGCCTTTGCTTATTATTTTGACGGTAGGGCAACAGCAGTATTAGGAACCCACACTCATATACAGACTGCTGACGAGCGAATCCTACCGGAAGGTACCGCATATATTACTGATTTGGGAATGACCGGTCCCATAGAATCGGTACTGGGCATGGAACGGCAAATAGTGATTCAGAAATTTTTAACCCAAAGACCAGTTCGTTTTGAAGTAGCCAAGGGACCGTCTCAGCTACAAGGTGTAGTACTGGAACTGGATGAAAAAACCCATAAAGTAACCCAAATAAGGAGAATCTCGTGCAAGAATACAGGGTAGACAGAAAAATTTCCATATCATGGTTAGAAAAAGAAGGAATTAGTCCATCTAATGCGAATATACATTTTTAAGAGAGCACCTATCTTTTGAACACAATTGAGGGAGGGTTAAACTGATGGAGGTATTAAAGGTTTCAGCCAAATCCAGTCCAAATTCAGTTGCAGGCGCATTGGCTGGGGTATTACGGGAAAAAGGTGCAGCAGAGATTCAAGCAATCGGAGCAGGTGCCATTAACCAGGCAATTAAAGCGATTGCTATCGCCCGGGGTTTTGTGGCTCCTAGCGGTATGGACCTGATATGTATACCGGCATTTACTGATATTATGATTGATGGTGAAGAACGCACTGCCATCAAACTCATTATTGAACCTAGGTAATGAGTATATTACGAATTATTATTAAAATAGATGAAAAACCTGCTGAGCTGAAAAGCAGGTTTTTTTAATTTTCCAGGAGGTAAATATGAAAATTATCGATTTACACTGTGACACGATAGCCAGGTTGACCGAGACTGGAGAAAGCCTGTATCAGAACCAGGGGCATTTTGATCTGGCCAGAGCCCAAGAAGCAGGCTTGGCACTGCAAGTATTTTCTTTGTTTGTATATCCAGCTGAACAAAGTGCTGCTTTAAAAGGAGTATTCCAACAGATCGATAAATTTTATCAAGAAATTGAGCAGTATTCCCAATTAGTGTACCCTCTTTTATATATGGAAGACTATAAGCCAGATAATAACCGGCTAGCAGCTCTGCTGCATTTGGAAGGAGGGGAATGCCTCGGTACGGATCTGGAATTCTTAAGAATACTGTACCGTTTAGGTTTGCGCAGTGTGGGATTAACATGGAATGATCGCAATCTCCTTGCCGATGGGGTCAAAGAAGGAGAAAATGCTGGTGGCTTAAGCCGGGCAGGCAGAAAAATGGTACGTGAAATGAGAAGACTAGGCATGTTACTGGATCTTTCCCATATAGCTCCAATGGGTTTTTACCAGGCTATCGACGAATACCAGGGACCGGTATTGGTAACCCATGCCAATGTTCGTAACTTGTGTGACCATCCTCGCAATCTGGATGATAACCAGCTAAAAACTTTGGCAAAAAATGGAGGGGTAATCGGCTTGAATCAGGTCAGTGATTTTGTAAAAGCCTCGCCCAAACCTAATTTGGACGATTTTATCGATCATATCGTATATATCAGCGAATTGATCGGGGTTAAAAATGTGGCTTTGGGTTCAGATTTTGACGGGGCTGACCAAGTGATTCTCCCCGGGGTAGACGGTTATATTCAGTTGGAGTTATTTCTTGAGCAAAGGGGATTTACCCGTCAGGAAATAGAAATGATTTTCAGTAAGAACGTTGAAAGAGTTATTAAGCAAATATTGAAGTAAATGGTGAATTATATGTATGACTTGCATGTTCATTCAACCGCTTCCGATGGTTTGTTAACTCCGGAAGAAGTGTTATTAAGAGCGCAGGAAATTGGTCTTGCCGGCATTGCTTTAACTGACCATGATACTATAAGTGGAATTGAAGCAGCACAAAAATACCGGGTTGATCATGGGTTGACCTTGGAATTCATTCCTGGAATTGAAATGAATACAGAGGTTGATGAAACCGAGGTTCATATTCTTGGATACTACATTGATCACCATGATAACCGGTTATTGAATAAGCTAGAAGAGATAAGAGAAGCACGATTGGAACGAGCCAGGAAAATGGTATATCGCTTAAAAAGTATGGGCTTAGCCATTTCCTTTGATCATGTCGAAAAATTAGCCAGAGGTGATCTGATTGGCCGTCCTCATGTGGCGCAAGCTCTAACAGAAAAAGGTTACGTATTTTCGATTAAGGAAGCTTTTGAAAAATATATTGGCAAAGGAAAGCCTGCTTATGTGCCGCGCTACAAGTTTCTTCCCCAGGAGGCTATCCAGCTTATAAAAAATGCTGGTGGCGTTCCCGTTTTAGCTCATCCAGGATTACTGCGTAACCGTGAGCTGATTCAGGAGGCAATTAATCTTGGGGTTGCCGGTCTGGAAGTATACTATCCAGACCATACTCTGGAACAGGTAGCAGAATATTTGCATCTTTGTCAACATTACCACCTTCTGGTAACGGGAGGATCAGATTTTCATGGTACTGATAGTGATGAAAGTCGTTGCCGTCTTGGGTGCACAGGAATAGACTTGGAGAGATACAGACAGTTGTACTCCTACCATCATAAGAAAAATATACCGTCATAGTAGAAACTTTCCTTACTCAGGCAGGACTTTATACTACCTTTGTAGAATGTTACCTGGAGTGTAGATAGACGAAAGGTAGGTAGCCTATGAAGATCATTACCAGATGTCTAATAATAAGTTGCTTATTCGTGCTAGTTATTGTGGGTACAGCTGCTGCTAATCCAGAAGTCTACACAGTGCAGGAAGGAGATACTCTGTGGCAGATAGCTCACCATAATGGTGTCAGTGTAGAATATTTGATGACTATTAATAAACTAAGCGATGATAAGTTGTACATAGGACAGGAGATTTTATTGGGAGAAGAACAGGAAACCATATCTGACCAAAATACTGCCAACAGCAGTGACACCACCGCTACCCAAACGGAAACCATATACATAGTACAGGCTGGGGATAGTCTGTGGAGTATTGCCGTTCGACATGGAATCACATTAGAAGAAATAATGGAAATGAACCAGCTTGATAGCGATATTCTGAATCCTGGTACCATATTGGTGGTCCCTAATCAAATATCTCCCTCTCGCTCGGGCGCTTCTGCAGAAGCCGTAAGATTACTGGAATTGGCCGCTAAACACCTGGGAACTCCTTATCGTTATGGTGGACAAAATCCCGGTGGCTTTGATTGCTCAGGATTTGCCAAATACATATTCGGTCAGGTGGGAATAAAACTGCCGCGTACCGCAGCGGAGCAGGCTACAGTTGGAGTTGAGGTATCCAAGGATCAACTATTGCTTGGTGATTTAGTTTATTTTCGTTGCGGAGGCGGACAAATCGATCATGTCGGCATTTATGCAGGCAATAACACGTTTATTCATTCCAGTTCTCCACGGAACGGGGGCGTGATATATTCCTCCTTATCGGAAGGATATTATGCCCGTTACTATGCAGGGGCACGGAGGATATTACGCTAGGAGGATGGAATGGAAGAACGGGATCTGAATAAAATTAGCGAATATTTTGGTCTGGATCATACAATATTTACCAGCAAGGCTTGGGAAGAACTTCAGAAGACTGAAAACGAAATTGGTCCTGAGGCATTATTAGATCAGATTATTGATAAGCGTCTTTGGACCAATGCAGAGATTGCTTGGGTATTGCGCAGATTGATTTACTATTATGGCAAGAAGGATGCTCTATTAAAAGAAGCTCCCGTAGAACGGATATTTGCTAATATGGTGGATATTTTACGAGCTTTCTTTTTGTTGTTTGATCAACATGATCCTGACATAGACGATAATATGAGGACCTACATCTGTAGCAAGCTGGGAGATGCTACCTGGGGAGTCAACAGTCGTACCCGTGAGTATTTGTATAAGATGAAAAGTAAACAACCGTCGTAAGACGGTTGTTTATAATTATAGCAAGGCAGGGAATCCCTATCATATGTCGAAGATATGGCAATAACAGTAAATTATGTTTCATGGTGTGGGGCGGGGGATTATTATGTCAAATAGAAACAGAGAATTAGTTATTCGACGGATAATTAATATGGAAGATCGTATTTCCAACTGCCAACGTTGCGGTGCTATAACTCGTTGTATTCGCAAACCTTCTTTGGGCAAAGGGGATCTGGAACCTGACATATTAATGGTATTAGAATCTGACAACTATTATTCCCGGGATATGAATCGCATGATCGAATTGCGTAATCTGATAAAAAATGGTTT
Source organism: Bacillota bacterium (assembly GCA_029550685.1). Lineage (GTDB taxonomy): Bacteria > Bacillota > Syntrophomonadia > Syntrophomonadales > Syntrophomonadaceae > DTU018. Next base: position 26,495 of record JAKPGY010000237.1, on the reverse strand, counting down.
AGGGTTTGAAAGGCTATACCATACTTATCTGGTTCGTTGTCAACCCAAAGCATGTACACTGCAAAGCAATATAATTTGTTACAGCAACAGGAAACTATTAGACAAAGAATACCGGTGCCTGTTAAATGAAAAGGTATGTGAGGGGATTCCTATTCACCCGGACAGTGACAGTATCATTGCCTGCTTGCCGTTCCTTATGGAAGAGATTTCGATATTAAATCCAACCTATATTATTCTCTTTGGACAACGGGTTGCAGAATATGTACTAAAAGCCTGTGGCTTTTTCGATACATCGGAGATTAACAAATGTTACCCATATCAAGGACACATGTTTATTCCTTCGGTGGATGAATCGCAGTTTTCCTTGCTGGATTGCCAGCAGATAAAAATGCACTTGTAAGCTTCACTAAAGCCAGCCTCCCTTCATAGGGAGGTTTTTCTTTTTATTATACGGGTAGGAAATAGTTAACAACTCTGCCTGCCGCAGTTCAGTTCTTTTCGGCATTTACCTTGAATATGATTGGTCAAAAAGACAACAGCGGAGGCAAAAGGCATGAAGGCAAAGCCGTGGTATCAACAGGAGCAGGCAGAGATACTTCAGTCACTGGGAACCCGTATATCAGGGTTAAATTTAACAGAAGTAGCAGAAAGACAAAAAGAGTATCCAAATGTCCTTGATACAGAGGAAAATAGTAAACCCTGGTTAATGTTTCTGCGTCAATTTACTGAAACTATGGTGCTGGTACTACTGGCAGCTACGGTTATATCCGGAGCTATTGGCGCTATGGCTGATGCTATAACCATATTGGCAATTGTAATAATAAATGCCGTATTGGGGTTTATTCAGGAATACCGGGCTGAGAAAAGCTTGGAAGCCATAAAAAAGATGGCGTCTCCCCATGCTGTAGTAATAAGGGCGGGACGAAAACAATCTGTAGCTGCTTCTGAATTAGTACCTGGTGACATTGTTTGGGTTGAGGCCGGGGACAAAATTCCTGCAGATGTTCGTTTTTTGGAAACTCATAGCCTGGAGGTAGAAGAAGCTGCTCTTACCGGCGAATCAGTTCCGGTAGAAAAAAACAGCCAACCTATAGTCGGGGAGACTCCTTTGGCAGAGCGCTTTAATTTAGGATTCATGGGAACATCCGTTACCAGAGGACGCGGTTTGGCAGTGGTAGTGGAAACAGGTATGCATACTGAAATGGGAAGAATCGCGGCCCTTATTAAGAATACGGAACAGGTTATGACCCCTTTACAGCGTAAATTGGATCAGTTGGGTAAAACGCTAATCGTTATCTGCTTAGGGGTATGTGCTTTAGTAACAGTTATGGGTATTTTGCGCGGAGAACCGGTTATGACTATGTTTATGGCGGGCATCAGTTTGGCGGTGGCTGCAATCCCTGAAGGTCTGCCTGCTATTGTAACCGTAGTGCTTGCTATAGGTGTACAGCGTATGGCGGCTCATAACGCTATAGTGCGCAAATTACCAGCGGTAGAAACCTTGGGTTGCACAACGGCAATTTGTTCAGATAAAACAGGTACTCTTACTCAAAATAAGATGACGGTAGTAAGACTGGCTACTTTAAAACACCATCTGATGATCAGCAGCGAAGATGGTCACCAGGTGAAAGGAACCTTTATAGGGAACAACCAACAAGAGGTGAATCCACTCCAGGATTCCACTCTAAAACGCATACTGGAAGTTGCTTGGAATTGTAACAATTCCCAGTTAACCCAAGAGAAAGGTGAGATAGAAAGCGAAGGAGATCCCACGGAAATAGCCCTGCGGGCTATGGCTTACAAAGCAGGTCTGCGAAACTCATTAAAGCGTATCCGTGAAATCCCCTTTGATTCAGAAAAAAAGAGAATGAGCGTTGTTGTTCAACAGGGCAATAAATACTTCGTTTTCACTAAAGGCGCCCTGGAGCAAATTTTACCCCTCTGCCAGAAGGTGGAAGGGGGGAGAAGTTTTACTCAGGATAAAAGCGCTTTACTGGCCTTACAGGATAAATGGGCGGAACAAGCCTTGCGAGTATTGGCATTCGCTTATCGTGAAATTAATTGGGCGGAGGCCCATAATTTGCCGGAACATCAATTAGAAAAAAACCTAACCCTTCTGGGTGTATGTGGAATGATTGACCCTCCGAGAGTAGGAGTAACTGAGTCAGTACGCTTGTGCCGCCAGGCTGGAATAACACCGATTATGATTACTGGAGATCATCCTGCTACTGCCCTGGCTATTGGACAGCAGATAGGACTGAGTGATCATAACCAAGCCTTGATTGGTTCACAAATAGATGCCCTGGATGACCGCCAGTTATTTCAGAAAACTATGCAGAGCCGGGTATTTGCTCGGGTTACTCCCCAACACAAGAATCGTATTGTCAAGGTACTGCAAAAATATGGGCATGTTGTTGCTATGACTGGTGATGGAGTAAATGATGCTCCAGCTGTTAAAGCTGCCGATATTGGTATTTCTATGGGAATAACCGGAACTGAGGTAACCAAGGAAGCTTCGGCCATGATATTAGCTGATGATGACTTTTCTACCATTGTGAAAGCGGTCTACCAGGGCAGGGCCATTTACGACAATATACGCAAGTTTATCCGCTACTTGCTAGGCTGCAATATTGGCGAAGTGCTGGTTATGTTTATGGCTTCCCTGTTGGCTATGCCTTTGCCATTGCTGCCCATACAAATATTATGGGTGAATTTGGTTACCGATGGTCTGCCGGCTATGGCCTTGGGGTTGGAGCCTCCTGAACCTGGCATAATGCAACGCAAACCGAGACCGGTGGATGAAGGGGTATTCTCCAGAGGGTTAGGCTGGATAATTCTTAGCCGAGGAATATTTATCAGTGTAATTACCTTAATAAGTTTCAGTGTGGGCTTAGTATATTTTAAAGTTCAAGGGATGGATGAGTTAAGTTTGGCGCGCAGTATGGCTCTAACTACTTTGGTGATTGCCCAGCTCTTTTACGTATTCGAATGCAGGTCAGAAACTTTTTCTCCCTTTGAATTGGGTTTCTTCAAAAATAAATTCCTGATTGGCGCCGTCGTTTGTTCTCTGACCATGCATTTAGCTGTCTTGTATATACCTTTCTTCCAGCATATATTTCAAACTGTAGCTCTAAGCTGGTGGCAGTGGTTAATTATCGTAGGAATGGCTGGGGTGAGATTTATATGGAAGTACCTACTTTATATTGGTAATCTTTTGGTTTCGAGAAATTTGTATGTTAAAATGGGTCATAGCAAACCATAGATTGAACCAGGTAATTACATTTTACGCAAAAAGGCTGTTGGAAAGGTCGGATTTTTGTGGCTAACAGCATGACAGGTTATGGACAAGCCCAAATTAACAGATCAGGTTATCAGATCTCCTGTGAGGTTCGCAGTGTTAACCATCGCTATCTGGATACTAATATTCGTATCGCCAGAAGATATGCCCTCCTGGAAGACAATATAAAGGATGAGGTGAAAAAATACGTCAGCAGAGGGCGCTTGGAATTCACTATCAACATCGAGAAAACAGAAGCTAAAGCTAGAAATCTCAAGGTTGACAAAGATTTGGCCATCACGTATTATAGGTATTTGAAAGAAATAGCAGATGAAGTAAATATTTCACCGCAAATCAAGGTAATTGACCTGTTTAGATTACCTGAGGTTTTTACCCTGGAAGAAGATGTAGAAGATCTTGAGGAAGTTTGGCCGATCTTAAGTATTGCATTGAATCAAGCCATGGAATCCTTGGTTACCATGCGCATACGTGAAGGTGAGTATTTGGTCCAAGATATGCTGCAGCGTACCAGTCTACTTGAGAATATGGTTGATGCTTTAGAAAAGCGATCACCTCAAGTACTAAAAGAACATACCGATAAACTGCGCCAGCGTATCATTGATTTACTTGGACACGAACTTCCTGATGAAAATCGTATCTACCAGGAAGCAGCCCTATATGCCGATCGGATAAACATAACCGAAGAGATTGTTCGCTTGCAAAGCCATATTCAGCATTTCCGGCAGCTATTACAGGAAAAGGATGCCATAGGACGCAAGTGTGACTTTCTAGTACAGGAAATGTTCAGAGAGATTAACACCATAGCATCCAAAGCCAATGATTATGAGATGGCTCACATTGTGGTGGAAGCCAAAGCAGAACTGGAGAAAATTCGAGAACAGCTTCAAAATATAGAATAATAGGAGGACCGGTCCACATGGATATTAAACTAGTTAATATTGGGTTCGGCAACATCGTTGCCGCTAACCGGATTGTTGCCATTGTCAGCCCAGAGTCTGCGCCCATTAAAAGGATTATTCAGGAGGCACGGGAAAAAGGAATGCTGATTGATGCCACATATGGCCGCAGAACCCGGGCAGTGATTATTGCTGATAGTGCCCATGTAATTTTATCGGCTGTTCAGCCTGAGACAGTTGCAAATCGGCTAACCTCCAAAGACAGCGAAGAAGTTTAATCACAGGAAGTGTTTTCATATGACCAGGAAGGGCATATTATTTGTTATTTCTGGTCCCTCAGGAGTTGGTAAGGGTACGGTTCGTGAATCCTTGTTAGAGGGTAGGGATGATATTGAGGTATCAGTATCAGCTACCACTCGTCCTCCCCGACCGGGTGAAATAGACGGCGTACACTATTTTTTTATCGATCGGGATACTTTCTTAAAACGAGTAGAAGATGACCAGTTTCTTGAGTGGGCTACCGTGTATTCCAACTACTATGGTACGCCGCGGGAGTTTGTTCTGAATCACCTGAAAAATGGACGCGATGTTTTATTAGAAATAGATATTCAAGGAGCTTTGCAGGTTAAGCAAAAAATGCCCGAAGGGGTTTTTATATTCTTGTCTCCTCCATCAATTGAGGATTTAGCCAAGAGACTATGTCAGCGGGGCCAAGATAGTCAGGAGAGCATTGAAGAAAGATTGGCCGCTTGCACCCAAGAGATGGAGCAGATGGTTTACTATGATTATTTAGTTGTAAATGACCAGGTTGAAAACGCAGTTAATCAAATTAATGCCATAATCACAGCGGAGCGCTGTCGAATACAAAACCTGGAATTGGGGTGATATAATGATTCCTCCATCTACTAAAGAGATTATGGATATAGGAGATAGTAAGTATGCTGTGGTTGTTGCTGTAGCACGCCGGGCGAGAGTACTTTCTGAAAATAAAAAGAACGATGAGGATTATCGACTTTCCTCTATGGTCACCGAGGCATTAAATGAGGTAGTTACCGGTCGTATTAAAATTGATTTATAACCGGCAAGGAGACAGCCATGAGTAAAAAAACAATCGCAATAGGTGTAACCGGAGGCATTGCAGCCTATAAAATTGTAGATTTAGTTAGCCGCCTCAATAAAGACGATTTTGAAGTTGTGGTTTTGATGACTGAAGGAGCTACTAAATTTGTAACTCCTTTGACTTTCCGAACCATGAGTGGACGGGAAGTTTTAATTGACCTATGGCAGGAAACGGAGCGCTACAAAGTTCAGCATATTGGGGTTGCTGAGGAAGCAGACCTGCTGGTGATTGCCCCAGCTACCGCCAACTTTATTGCCAAGATGGCTCATGGAATTGCCGATGATTTACTATCGACAGTAGCTCTGGCTGTGACTGCCCCTATTTTAGTTGTTCCCGCTATGAATTCGAATATGTATATGAATCCCATCGTCCAGAGTAATATCAATAAGCTTAAATCCCTGGGCTACCATGTTATGGATCCGGACCAGGGAGTTTTAGCCTGCGGAGTGACTGGCCCCGGAAGACTTCCAGATATAGAAGATATATACCAAAGGATTATAGATTTGCTTAATCCATGCCAGGATTTTGCCGGGAAAAAAGTTCTGATAAATGCAGGTTCCACCTGTGAAGATATCGACCCGGTTAGATTTATTACCAATAGGGGAACCGGCAAGATGGGCTATTGCCTGGCAGACGAAGCACGCAAACGGGGAGCCGAGGTTATTCTGGTTAGCGGGCCCACTCATTTGAACCCGCCGACTGGAGTTCATTTTATCTCCGTATGGAGTGCAGAGGAAATGTACCAGCAAATGTTACAGTATTATTCTTCTTGTGATATAATAATTGGCTCTGCTGCCGTTGGTGATTTCAAGAGTGCTCAGATTGCTGACCAAAAGCGTAAGAAAGCTGAGGATAGATCTGAGAAATGGATACTGGAACTGGTAGGTACTCCTGATATTTTGAAAGAATTGGGCAAGCTCAAGCAGGATCATCAAATTTTAGTTGGGTTTGCAGCTGAAACTGAAAATGTCCTGGAAAATGCCCGCAAGAAGATTAAAAGCAAAAATTTGGATATGATTGTTGCTAATGATGTAACCGTTGAAGGTGCAGGTTTTGCCACCGATACGAATATTGTGACCATTATTCACCGCAATGGGGAAGTCAAATCCTTTCCCAAAATGCCCAAACAAGAAGTGGCGGCAGTCATCCTTGATCAAGTCGCTAACTTGTTGGACAACTCTAAGTGTGAGGAGTGAAGGAATTGAATAAAACTTTATTTACTTCTGAAGCAGTGACAGAAGGCCATCCCGACAAAATTGCTGATCAGATCTCGGATGCTATATTGGATGCCATTTTGAGCAAGGACCCTAATGCTCGAGTAGCAGCTGAGACCTTGGTTACCACTGGTTTAGTACTGGTAGCCGGAGAAATAACCACTGACTGCTATGTCGACATACCGAGGTTGGTCCGCAGTACTATAGAGGAGATTGGCTATACAAGGGCAAAATATGGATTTGACTGTGAAACCTGTGCGGTAATTACTTCATTGGATGAACAGTCCCCCGACATTGCCATGGGTGTCAATAAAGCATTTGAGGCCAAACAAGGTGATATGGATGATGAGATTGAGTCAATTGGTGCTGGTGACCAGGGAATGATGTTCGGATATGCCAGCAATGAAACCGATGAATACATGCCTCTGCCTGCATTATTAGCCAACCGTATGGCGCAAAGATTAACTCAGGTTCGAAAAGAAGGAATTATACCGTACTTACGTCCAGATGGAAAGACACAAGTAACCGTAGAATATCATGATAATAAACCGGTACGGATTGATACCGTTGTGGTTTCCGCTCAACATCATCCGGAAATCGATGCCGATACATTGTCCCGGGATATTATTGAGCATGTAATAAAGGCGGTTATTCCTGCCGGTATGCTGGATGACAAGACCAGGTTTTTTATTAATCCCACTGGGCGGTTTGTCATTGGCGGACCTCAGGGTGATTGCGGTTTGACAGGAAGAAAGATTATTGTTGATACATACGGAGGCATGGCACGCCACGGAGGTGGAGCCTTTTCAGGTAAAGATCCTACCAAGGTGGATCGGTCCGCTGCTTATGCAGCCCGTTACGTGGCCAAGAATTGTGTGGCTGCCGGACTAGCTGATCGTATAGAAATCCAGTTGGCTTATGCCATTGGGGTAGCTCATCCCGTGTCAATTAGGGTGGATACCTTTGGAACCAACCATATTCCAGAGGAAAGAATTGTGGAACTGATTAGAAATAATTTTGATTTAAGACCTGCAGCTATAATTCGTGACCTGGACCTGAGGCGTCCTATCTACAAAAAGACCGCTGCCTATGGTCATTTTGGCCGTAATGATCCTGACTTTACATGGGAGCGAACTGATAAAGCCGAAATACTTAGGCAACAAGCGGGACTCTAATGTCCAACGGGAGGAGGCGGGTTACCCGCCTCTTTGTTTTTAGAATAGTTTTGCTGCGGAAATGTCTTCCTGATGTGTCAGGCACCCTGCAGGTATCACACCCTTCAGGTACTCCTGAAGTGTTCAAATCCTACGGGTTATGAACACAATTAAGGTTGCTGATGCTCCCATCGGTCGCGAATAAGGTTGGGAGCCCCGTCAGGGGCATGGCAATCTCTATGCTGATCTACGCTAAACAAGGCCTGGCAGGAGTGTTAACCTGGAGGCAGGACTATTAGCCGGCTCTCTCCGGAAACCCTGGCCTGCAGCACACTGGCTTACTCCGGTACGAAGCGGACTGCTCGGAATTTGGATCCATGCACTTAGTCCTCGCTGCTCGAAACATCCTGTTTCTAGCTCCACTTCGCAGCCCTCAGTTTTGCCGTTTGTTCAACGGCTATTCATACGTCACTCGCCCGGCTAATACTCCAGCTTAGGCCGTGCAGCGAGGCTTTCATTACATCACGGTATGTTTTGCAGGTGACAATAGGGGGGGAAGCTATGCTTAGTGCTGAAGTAGTCATAAATCAAAAGGCTAAAGCTTTCGATGAGTCTTTTACTTATCTAGTTTCTGACGCATTAGCTTCACAAATAGCATGTGGTATGAGGGTTCTGGTACCTTTAGGAAACCGCAGGGTAGAAGGATATGTCCGCAACTTGCGTCCCATAGAAGATCAGGGCAGCCTAAAAATGATTATCGATATTTTGGACCGGGAACCAGTAATTAACGCCAATCTTTTCAAATTGGCTGACTGGATGGCCCAATATTACTTATCACCACTGAGTTCGGTATTAGCCCTCATGGTTCCGCGAGCCCAAGCCAAAGCCCATTCTGATAGGATCATACTAAATCCCCATCTGAGTCATGAATATTGGAAAAACCTAGATAAAGATACGGCGTCTTTCTTAAACAGCATTGCGCATAGCGGCGGCATAGCCAGGGATAAAGCGATGCAGTTGTTAGGAGAGGACGTTTTAAATCAATTGTGTACAGAGAATATTCTCATTCCGGTAAAAAGATATGGGACAAAGCGGCATCGCAAGGAGGGATGGGTTTATAAGCTTGTTGATTCTGCTCAATTTGATATAGATAAAATCCGCAGACGAGCTCCGCGGCAGGCTGAGATACTAGAATTATTAAAAATGGTTGGCCCAATGGACTGCCGTAAATTGGAAGAAGAATATACTATGAGCAGTATCAGGTCCCTGATAGGACAAGGACTTATTGAACGGCACAAACTGCAACCAGAAATTAAGCCGGCGTTATTTAACTTGTCTCCGGAACAGAGCCTAGTGGTCAGTGCAGTTCAGCAAGCCCTTGATGGCAATAAATACCAGGAGTTTCTGCTGCATGGTGTAACTGGAAGCGGTAAGACCGAAGTATACATTAATTGTGCGCTGTCAGCTATGGAAAAAGGATTGCAGACTATAGTACTGGTACCGGAGATTGCTTTGACAGAACACCTGATTAGTCAATTTGCCGCCCGAATTCCTGGTACAGCTATACTGCATAGCGGTCTTCCTGCCCTGGAACGTTATGAGGAATGGAAGAGGATTTCTAACGGAGAAGCAAATTTAGTGCTGGGAACCCGTTTGGCAGTGTTTGCGCCCTTTAATAATTTAGGCCTGATTATTATTGACGAAGAGCAGGAATCAACCTATAAACAGGAAGAAACTCCTCGTTATAATGCCAGGGAAGTAGCCAGATTCCGTTGTCAGCTTGAATCAGCAGTATTACTATTGGGCAGTGCTACTCCTTCGGTAGAAAGCTATCATCGCACTATAACCGGTTCCTCTCAGATACTTCGCTTACCAGAAAGGGTGGAGGGGATACCTTTGCCTGAGGTAATAGCAGAGGATATGAGGGTTAATTGGAGGCAAGGCCATATGCTGTCTATATCTCCCCGTTTAGCAGAGTGTATACAAGAAGCATTGGAAAATGGTCAACAATGTATTCTCTTCCTGAACCGCCGGGGATACTCCCCCATGACTATTTGCCAACAATGTGGTATGATAGCCACGTGCCCTAGATGTGCTGTAAGCCTTAATTATCATCAGGATGTAAAGCAATATATATGTCACTACTGTAATTATCAGGTCGAGGAAATAACTGTTTGTTCCCATTGTTCCAGTCACCATCTGGCCAGAGTTGGCTGGGGTACCCAAAAAGTTGAGCAAGATGTACGCCAGCTATTCCCAAATGCCCGTATTGATAGACTGGATATCGACAACGCCAGGCGCAGGGGATATTTACAAAAAGTACTGGCATCCATGCAGCATGGCGATACTGATATACTGATTGGAACCCAGATGGTAGCCAAAGGCCTGGATTTTCCCCGGGTATCTTTAGTAGGTATAATTAGTGCTGATGGTATGTTAGGAATACCTGATTACCGGGCGGGGGAACGAGCTTTTCAATTGCTGGTACAGGCGGCGGGAAGATCGGGAAGAAGTTCCATACCGGGTCAGGTAATAATCCAGACCTTTCAACCTGATCATCCAATCATCCGTATGGCTATACGCCAGGATTATCATGGCTTTTTTACTGAGGAGATTAAGCTTAGGAAATACCTGGGTTATCCGCCTTTTTCCAGTATATTAAGAATTGAAATAAGCTCCAAGATTCAGAACAAAGCTCAGAAAACAGCTGATATTCTCAAACAATTGATCGATGAACGCATGGATTCTATTGAGGACGACATGCAAATACTGGGCCCGGCACCCTGCCCTATTTGGAAGCTGAGAAATCGCTTCCGGCTACAGATGGTATTAAAAGCCGATAGCCGGGGATTGCTGCAGAGCCTGGGCAGTTATTTATTACAGTACAGGTGGGACCCAGATGTCAGAGTAGTTTTCGATATGGATCCTGGGATAATGATGTAAGGAGGTATATTTTACTTGGGTGTATACCAGATTGTAGAAGAACCCGCTGATATCTTGCGTACGCCAGCTCTGCCGGTAAAGAATATTAATGCCGGCGTATTACGGCTTCTAGATAATATGCGTGATACCCTGTATGCGTTTGACGGTGTTGGATTGGCGGCACCGCAGATAGGCGTTTCCAAAAGGATAATTGTAATTGATCCAGGAGACCAACTGATCGAACTAATCAATCCCGAGATAGTTTCAGCTGAAGGTGAGCAAGTCGGCCGGGAAGGATGTTTGAGTATTCCCAATGTGGTTGGTACGGTCAAACGAGCTAACCGGGTAATGGTCCGGGGCTTGAACCGGGAGGGGCAACAGGTGGAATATGAAGCTACCGATCTCCTGGCCCGGGCTTTTCAACATGAAATTGATCATTTGAATGGCATACTTTTCATTGACAAAGCCACCGATATACGCCGGGTCAAGTCTTAGTTCCGAGGTGAAAACATGAAGATAGTTTTTATGGGTACTTCGGAGTTTGCAGTACCTTCCTTGCAGATCATTGCTGATAACTTCGAGGTTGCTGCAGTTATCACCCAGCCTGACCGCCCTAAAGGCCGGGGGCACAAAATTGAATCACCTCCGGTAAAACTGGCGGCCATGCAAAGGAGTTTGCCAGTATATCAGTATACGCGCATAAAGGATGGGGAGGCTGTTCAGCTTATATCTTCCTTGCATCCGGATCTAATTGTAGTAGTGTCCTATGGACAGCTGATACCCACAGACATACTGAACATCCCTGTTCATGGGTGTATTAATGTCCATGCTTCTTTGCTGCCCCGCTACCGGGGAGCTGCTCCAATCCAAAGAGCCATAATGGCCGGGGAAGCTACTACCGGAGTGACAACGATGTTTATGAATGAAGGGCTTGACACTGGTGATATAATATTGCAAACAGCGGTAGAAATTCCCCTGAATATGAATGCTGGCGCCCTGGAAAAGGTTTTAGCCCAGGCTGGAGCTGAGCTGTTATTGCAAACAATTCAGCAGGTTCAAGCGGGGACGGTTCGTCCAATAGTTCAGGATAATTCCCAAGCTACTTACGCAACCATGATTCAGCCCGAGGATGAAATTATTAACTGGTCCGATTCCGCTTGGGATATTCATAATAAGATACGCGCTCTTGACCCCAAGCCAGGTGCATACACTACATATAATGGTAATAAACTTAAAATATTTACCAGTAGAGTTCATGAACACGAAAATACGGCCAGGCCAGGTGAAATTATTACCAAGACCCAGGAAGGATTTCTAGTCCAAACTGGACAAGGATATCTGGAAATTCTGGAAGTACAAAAAGCGGGGAAAAAACGTATGTTGGCTAAGGAATTTCTCAAAGGAATCCGACTTGATGCGGGGGAACAGCTGGGCAATTAGGGAGCGGTTATTATGGAAGCTAAGAAACGTTTATACTTGGGGCTGCTAACCTTTAGTCTCTTTCTAATAGCCGCAGTTATATGGCTGGTATGGTTTTTAATTTTCAACCGGACCATGATGCTAAATCAGGTATTACTGGTATTACTGGTATCAGTGGCAGTACTTTTCTTAATAATCTTTGCCCTAGGTATAATAGCGATGGTGATCATGATAATTCGTTCCCACACCACACCGTGGCAAGAGAATGTAGCCCGAGTTGTTAATGAATGGCTGTTTCCAGTAGCATTGTTGGTAGGTAAGTTGCTTCGGGTGGACCGTGACTCGATTTTACGATCATTTATCGCGGTTAATAATTATTTGGTTCGTTCTAAACAAGTAAACTTACCTGGGCAAAAAGTGATGATTTTAGCCCCCCATTGCTTGCAGCATGCAGAATGTCCCCATAAAATTACCATCGATGTGGCAAACTGCAAACAATGCGGCAAGTGTAAAATTGGAGAATTGAAAAAACTGGCTGACCAGTATGATTGTAAGCTAAGAGTAGTGACCGGCGGCACCTTGGCTCGCCAGGCGATTAAGGAACAGCGCCCGGGGGCGGTTATAGCCATTGCTTGTGAAAGGGATCTTTCTTTGGGAATACAAGATATTTCAATTATCCCGGTTCTGGGAATATTAAATTACCGGCCCCATGGGCCATGTTTAAATACCGATGTAGATATGATACGCGTTAATAATGCCATGGAATTTTTTAGTCAAGGAGGATGATTAAATGACCTATTTCATCTTTATAATTCCGGCTTTAATATTGTCTATATATGCTCAGTTCAAAGTTAAATCTACCTTCAACCGTTACTCTCAGGTGCGTTCTTCCCGGGGAATGAGCGGTGCCGAAGTTGCCAATACTTTATTAAGACGTAATGGTATGTCATCAACTGTAGGTATTCAACCAATACAGGGCAGCCTTACCGATCATTATGACCCCATGGCCAAGGTAGTGCGTCTATCTGAAACGGTATACGGCAGCAACTCTATTTCCGCTATTGGAGTGGCAGCTCACGAAGTTGGTCACGCTATTCAGCACCAGCAGGAGTATGGGCCCTTAACTTTGCGTCATAGGTTGGTGCCAGTTACCAATTTTGCTTCATCAGCATCCTTTCCTATTCTGTTGCTGGGATTCGTTATCAACAGCGCGGACCTGATTATGGTTGGTATTATCCTGTTTTCCGCAGTAGTATTATTCCATGTGGTTACCCTTCCAGTAGAGCTGAATGCTTCCAACCGGGCAGTGCTGCAATTGTCAGAGGCGGGGATAATATCTGCTAGTGAAGTACCTATGGTTAAAAAAGTTCTGGGAGCGGCGGCCCTTACCTATTTAGCAGCTACCCTGTCAGCTATAGCCAATTTGCTATACTACCTAACCATATTCGGAGGCAGTGATGAATAATTGAAATCAGACCAGCGCAAATTTCGTAAAGCTGCATCACTTGCCGGTTCAGTTCGTGAGCAAGCCTTGCAGATTCTATACCAGATCAATCAGCAGGGGGCTTTTGCCAACCTGGCACTGGATAAAGGATTGCAGAACAGCAGCTTGTCAGTAGGTGAACGGAACTTGCTCACAGAAATGGTTAATGGAACTGTTCGCATGCAAAAGCACCTGGATTGGGTGCTTGCCTTTTTTTTAAGAGGTAACTTGCAAAAGCAGAATCACTGGTTCTTGAACATCTTGCGATTAAGCCTATATCAGCTGCTGTTCATGGATAATATACCCCCTTATGCCTGTATAAATGAAGCAGTTAATTTGACTCGCCAGAGGGTAAACAACTCAATGGCCCAGGTGGTTAACGCTGTATTACGCAATATTTTGAGGCAAAAAGATAGCTTATCCTATCCACCTGACCATGAACCTGAATACCTGGCAGTATATTATTCTCATCCCGACTGGATAGTAAAATATTATCTTGATGAGTTTGGCTGGGATACTACTGTATCAATTCTGGAATATTATAACCGCAGACCGGGATTGGATTTTCGCTGTAACCAGTTAAAAACCAGTCCCCAGGAATTGGTACAGGGTCTGAACAGTGAAGGAGTAAGCTGCCATATTTCACCTTTGATTCCCTGGGCCTTGAGTATACAATCACTTTCCAAGTCTATTTCTGATCTGCAGGCCTATCAAGAAGGGCTGTTCTACATTCAGAACCAGGCTTCCATGCTGGCCGCATGGCTGTTAAATCCGCAGCCTGGGGAGATCGTTGTTGATCTGTGCGCCGGAGTGGGTGGAAAAACTACCCATATTGCTGAATTAATGGACAACCAGGGAATAGTTCTGGCCTTTGATCTATACCCCCAAAAACTAGAGTTGTTGGTCCAGAATGCTTCTCGTATGGGAATATCTATTATTCGTACTGAAGCCGTTGATGCTACCCAGCTGTCCTATGAGGGTAGTAACCCTGACCGTATCATGCTGGATGTTCCCTGTACCGGCCTGGGTGTCTTAAACCGGCGTGCCGATGCCCGGTGGCATAGGCATCCAGAAGATCTTCCCGCTTTATTGAATGTTCAGCAAGCCTTGCTCCAAAAAGCTGCCCAGCTGGTAAAAAAAGGGGGATATATTCTGTACTCTACCTGTTCCACTTTAAATCAGGAAAATCAGCTGCAGGTAGCAAAATTTTTAGAAAGCCACCAGGATTTTCGCTTGGAACCATTTCACAACCGGTTAGATTTTATCCCTCTTAATTCAGAAGACCGCTGCCAAGCCCAACAAGGTATGCTATTTCTAACACCAGGCCGTTATGGAACGGACGGTATGTTCTATGCTTTATTAAGGAGGATATAATTAATTGAATACCATAAGTCGCACCCAACTGCTGGGCATGAATTGTCATCAATTAGAAGAATATTTGTTACAAGTGGGACAGCACAGATATCGGGGCAGGCAGATATACAAGTGGATTTATCAAAAAGACGTCAATTCTTTTTATGAAATGAGTGATATACCCAAGGAACTGCGCCAGCAATTAGACGAAATATCAGTAGTATCCATACCCCGGGTTCTAAAACAGCGGGTATCAAAGGATGGAACCCGAAAATTCTTAATGGAGTTAGATGATCGCAAACGTATTGAAACTGTGGTAATTCCACAAGGAGAGGAACGAGAGGCTCGCTATTCTTTGTGCATTTCTACTCAGGTTGGATGTCCGGTAGGTTGCGCATTTTGTGCCACGGGGACCTCGGGATATCAGCGCAGTTTACAGTCCTATGAAATGGTGGGTCAGTTCTTAAGTTCACGCCGAGAACTAAAACGACGCCTAAAAAAGAATGATGATAGTCTAATCAGTAACGTAGTCTATATGGGCATGGGGGAACCTTTTTTTAATTATGACCAGGTGATAGCATCGGTTTACCTGCTTATAGATCCTCAAGGCATAAACATTGGACAGAGACATATTACTATTTCTACCTCCGGAGAAGTAAAAGGTATAAAAAGGCTGGCGGAAGAAAATCTCCAGGTGACTTTGGCGATATCTCTGCATGCTACCAATGATCACCTGCGGGATCAGTTGGTGCCCCTTAACCGAAAATATTCCTTGGACCAGTTGATAGAAGCTGTAGATTATTACATCAAAAAAACCAATCGACGGGTTACCTTTGAATATGTCATGTTGGACGATGTGAACATAAGTCGGGTACATGCTGATCAACTGATTAAGATGGTAAAACCATTGCTAGCAAATATAAATCTTATTCCCTATAATGAAGTTGAGATATTACCCTTTAAGAAACCATCCAGTACAAAAGTATGGCAATTTTACCACTGGCTGGTTGAAGGAGGGTTAAACGTTACTATCCGTGAGGAACGGGGCGGGGATATTGAAGCAGCCTGCGGACAGTTATATGTTAAAGAAAGATAGTTTTTTTTAATTGCTGCAGGTTTTTGCATTTGAGGTGCGTTATGAAAGTTGTGGGGATTTCAGACGTTGGCTTAGTACGCCAAAAAAATGAAGATGCGTTTTGGATTGACGAAAATCAGGGCTTGTTTCTGGTATGTGATGGTATGGGAGGCCATCGCGGCGGTGAAGTAGCTTCGCACATGGCCGTACAGACTATAATCCAGTCCATGAAGGACAATTCATCTTCCGAAGCACAGCAAAGGTTGGTACAGGCTATTGAAACTGCCAATCAAGCTATCTTAAAAGCCGGCTTGGAAAACGAACACCTTTTTGAGATGGGTACCACCGTAACAGCTGTTTTAGTGGATGGCTCCCGGTTATTGGTAGCCAATGTAGGTGACAGTGGTGTCTTTCTTATCCGCAGCAACACTATCCGCAAAATTACCCGTGATCACACCCTGGCCGAAGAAATGCTGTCCCACGGCATACTGAAGCCCGAAGAAATGAGGGGAAATGCCTATAATCATATATTAACTCGGGCTTTAGGGGTAGATGACCAGGTAGAAATAGACATATTTAATGAGGAGCTTTTACCAGGTGACATTCTACTTATATACAGTGATGGTTTAACTGATATGCTGATCCCAGACGAAATACTGGAAATTATTCAAGCTAACAGCAGCGATCTGGAAATTGCTGCCGACCGTTTAGTCAGAAAAGCTCTCCAAAAAGGCGGCTTTGATAATGTTACTATAGTGCTCTTATGCTTCAATTAGGAGGTAAACACAGTTGGCAGGGACTATTTTACACGATAGATATGAATTACTGGAAAAAATCGGCGAGGGTGGAATGTCCATAGTCTATAAAGCTCGTTGCAGAATACTGGACCGCATTGTAGCCGTGAAAGTATTAAAAGAGGAATTTGCCCGGGATGAAAACTTTGTACACCGGTTTAAAACGGAAGCTTTGGCAGCCGCCAGTTTATCCCATCCCAATCTGGTGAATATTTATGATGTTGGACAACAGGATGACTGTTATTACATAGTCATGGAGTATGTGCAGGGCCAGACTCTTAAAGAGTTAATTGAGCAACAAGCCCCTTTACCCATCGATAGAGCAGTGGATATAGCCATCATGATTTGTGATGGTTTGCATCATGCCCATGAAAAGGGCATAATTCATCGCGATATTAAACCTCATAACGTATTAATAACTGATTTTGGAATCGTCAAGGTAGCTGATTTTGGCATTGCCCAAGCTATCACTAAGCAGACCATTACTTTTGGTGGAAATGTGGTAGGGTCGGTACAGTATATATCCCCTGAACAGGCAAAAGGTGAACCTTTGACCCGGGCTACTGATATCTACTCGGTAGGGTGTGTCATGTTTGAAATGCTGACCGGACAAATTCCCTACGATGCTGATAGCCCTATTACCATAGCTTTGAAACACATTCACGATGATATTCCCTCGGTTCGGGCCCTTAATCCTGAAGTTCCCGTAGGCTTGGAAGGTATTATTACCAAAGCCATGCAGAAATTACCCCAGCATCGCTTTTCCACTGCCGAAGAACTTCGTAACGCACTGTTAAACATTCATAATCAGTATTTTTCCAACTATACCAATCAGCATAAAAATGGCAAAACCTTGATAATGGCTCCGTTGTCAAAAGGGAGAGGTCAAGAAATGGCTAAGAAAAAACTGCGCCCTGCTGCAGCCATTGCCCTGCTAGCTATTTTAGGGCTGTTTCTGGGCGTTATAAATGGTCTCAGTGGAAGTTTCTTTGGTGAAGAAGTGGAGGTTCCTCACTTAGTGGGGAAGAGTATAAAGGAAGCTGATCAAGAGCTATCCAAGTTGGGACTGAAACTCAAAATATTGTCCTGGCAGTATGATAATGAAGTAGAAAAGGACCATATTATCAGCCAGCAATATGTGGAGGGCTTTTCAGTAAAAAAAGGACGGGAAATCGAAGTAGTAGTTAGCAAGGGCACACAGCTGCAGAAAGTGCCGGATGTAACCGGTATGGACAGATCTGCGGCCGAGATAGAGTTGAGAAACTATGGATTCCGCGTTGGTAAAATCGATAAAACTTATGATGAAAAATACAAAGAAAACCAAGTTATATCCCAGGAGCCTCGAGGAGGTACAGAGGCTGAACCGGGAGAATACGTTGATCTCATGATTAGTGAGGGGCCAACACCTGAGCGTATAACTATGCCCGACCTCATCGGCTTAAAACTGGAAAAGGCCCGTGAAATCTTGCGAAAACATAATTTGCAATTGGGGGAGATAACCAAACAGGAAAGTGATGCTTACTATACTGATCAGGTTATGGACCAGGATACCGAGGCAGGGGTGTTAATCGATGAAAACTCCATCGTTAATCTTACTGTCAGCTTAGGGCCAGGACCAGCAGCTCAGGCACGTAGCTTGGTGTTTCAATTGCCCCAGGAACAGGATTTTTACAAAGTAGTAATCAAAGTTAACGATGCCCGTGGTGAGAGAAAAGTCTACGACCAGATGCATGAGGGCGGTGACCAGGTCGTAGTTGGCATCAGCCATTTTGGCACCGGCCAGGCAGAGATTCAATTGAACGGTATGCCGTATCGTACCATCAATCTATAAACATAAGGAGGTTTTTATGACCGGCCAGGAATCCGTCGGACTGGTATTTAAAAACTACAGTGGTTTTTACTATGTGCAAACTCTGGATGGACAGGTTTACGAATGTAAAATCCGTGGCAAGCTGAAAAGTACTGTAGTAAGCGGTGACTGGGTAACTTTTACCCCCTTGGATTCCGGACGGGGTATCCTTGAAAATATACAGGAGAGAAAAAACCTGTTGTACCGGCCCAAAATAGCTAATGTAACTATGGTACTCATCGTTATGGCATATGACAGACCGTCTCCTAGTCTTACTCTGCTGGACCGGCTGCTGTTGTTGGCAGGCCTGCAGAACGTGGTACCATGTATAATATTGAACAAATGTGATTTAAATCCAGATCCCAAAGCGGTTTTGATCAAGGATTATTATCCCCAAGCAGGATTTAAGGTATTATCCATCTCTGCTAAGCAGCAATACAACCTGGAAGAGGTTCGCGACTTGCTCCAAGGTCAGATTGCGGTTTTGGCTGGTCCCAGTGGAGTGGGTAAGACCAGTCTTATAAACGCTCTGGTTGATGGTCCAAGCTTAAAAACCCAGGAGGTAAGCAGAAAAATTGGACGAGGTAGGCATACCACTCGCCATGTAGAACTTTTCCCGATTCAAAACAATGGATGGATTGCTGATACGCCGGGATTTAGTGTTTTAGACCTGCCCGCATTAAAAAGCACCGAATTAGCTGATTATTATCCTGATTTTGGGGAACTCAAAAAGGAATGCAGGTTTGCAGACTGTTTGCATTTCCGGGAAAAACAGTGTGGAGTGAAAAACGCCCTGACCGACGGGAAGATACCTGACTTCCGTTATAATAATTATATTCAACTTTTGGAAGAAGTAATGGAAAAGGAGAAAAATTATCGATGATATTGCTAGCCCCCTCTATATTGTCCGCTAATTTTGCCCGGTTGGGAGAGGAAATTTTTCAGGTGGAGCAGGCAGGAGCCGATTGGCTGCATATAGATGTAATGGATGGACATTTTGTGCCCAATATTACCATTGGCCCGCAGGTAGTAACAGACCTAAGAGCAGTTAGTAAACTGGTTTTTGACGTTCATCTTATGATCGAAAACCCGGATATGCATATCCCGGCTTTTGCTAAAGCAGGAGCAGATTTTATTACGGTTCATGTGGAAACCTGCCGACATCTTAACCGTACCATTAATTTAATCAGGGAATGCGGGTGCCGTCCGGGAGTAGCTTTAAATCCGGCCACACCAGTCTGCTTAGTGGAACCCAGCCTGGCAGATATTGATTTAATTTTGGTTATGAGCGTTAATCCAGGTTTTGGAGGACAAGATTTTATACCGGGTGTTATCAGCAAGATCGAACAGGTAAAGAAGATATCTGCAGAAATGAACAAAGATTTATTGATTCAGGTGGATGGAGGAATTAATCTCGAAACCGGACGCAAGGTAGTTCAGGCCGGGGCTAATGTTTTAGTGGCGGGGTCTTTTATATTTCACTCTCCTAACCCCAATCAGGCCATAGTTGACCTTAAGAAAGCAGTGGCCTATTGACCGCCGGCTCAGGTAAGTGCTAATATTAAGGCAATTGAATAGGATAATTTTTCTTCGGGGATGGGTGAAATTCCCTATCGGCGGTATAGCCCGCGAGCCGTAAGGCAGGATCCGGTGAAATTCCGGGGCCGACAGTGACAGTCTGGATGGGAGAAGAAAAATAATATGGCGTGGCGCGCTTTGTGATGCCATATTACTTGTGCATTTAAACTCCGAAGAACATTGCGGAGTTTTTTTATTCCCCATTTTCGATATAGGGTGGAATTCAAATGAGTAATGATGACCATCATTACATGCAAAGAGCTTTACAACTGGCTGCACTAGGTCTGGGACGTACCAGTCCTAACCCGGTGGTGGGAGCAGTAATAGTAAAGAATGGTATTATAGTCGGCGAAGGTTATCATCAAAAGGCCGGTACACCTCATGCAGAAATCCATGCTCTTCGCCAGGCAGGGGAACAAGCTCGGGGAGCAGATATTTACGTCACCTTGGAACCATGCAGTCATTATGGGAGAACTCCACCCTGCGTTAACGCATTAATAGAAGCAGGCATTAAGAGAGTAGTAGCTGCAGTACTTGATCCCAATCCGCTGGTAGCGGGGCAAGGTATTGAAATACTAAATAATGCCGGCATTGAAACCAAGGTTGGAGTATTAGAAGAACCAGCTCGCCGGCTTAATGAAGCTTTTTTTAAGTTTATAACCACCAATCGGCCTTTTGTGGCCTTGAAAACTGCCATAACTTTGGATGGTAAAATTGCAACCCGGAAGGGAAATTCCCGATGGATTACCTCTCCGGAAGCCAGGCGATATGTGCATCAGCTTCGCAACCGCTATGATGCCATAATGGCAGGTATCGGGACCGTGCTGGCGGACGATCCCATGCTGAATACCCGCTTAGATGATCCCACCGCCCGGGATCCGGTGCGCATAATTGTTGACGGGCAGCTGGATCTGCCCTTGGATAGCCAAATTGCAAATACTAGTAGAAAGCAGACTACCCTGGTATATACATCCCGCAATGCTGATCGTGGGCGTGAAAAGGCATTAAAACAAAAAGGGTTGGAAGTAATCCGTATCGATGGAACTCAAAATAATCTTGATCTGAGCCAGGTTATGGATGACCTGGGCAAACGAGGTATGATTAGTGTACTGGTGGAAGGAGGAGCTGGATTAAACGCTTCCTTATTGGAGCAAAAGTTGGTCGACAAACTATACTGGTTTATTGCACCCAAAATAATTGGGGGCAGTCAGGCTCCAGGGCCAGTTGGAGGGTCAGGAGCAGCTTCCATGGATGAAGCAATACTATTGCATGATATACAGCAGCAGCAAATTGGAGATGACTTGCTAATAGAAGCATACACAAGGTGGTGAGGTAGTGTTCACCGGAATCATCGAAGAAATAGGTTATGTACAGCGTATAAATCAACAATCTAACTCAGCCCAAATTCAGATCAAGGCCAGCAAAGTATTGGAAGATGTTGCGGTGGGGGACAGTATTGCGGTTAATGGGGTTTGTCTGACCGTAGTTTCCTTTGATTCCCAGCATTTTACGGCTGATGTTATGCCGGAAACTATAAGTAAAACCAATTTAAAGGAATTAAAACCAGGCAGCCCGGTCAACTTGGAGCGAGCCTTAAAACTTGGTGGGAGGCTGGGAGGCCATATAGTCCTCGGACATGTTGACGCAGTAGGTATTATTGTCCAAAAACAGGTTTTGGAGATAGCGATCATTTACAGGATCCAGGCCCCTGGTGAGTTGTTACAATATGTGATCCCTAAAGGATCAGTTGCTATAGATGGGATTAGTCTTACCGTAGTGGATGTATTTACTGACAGTTTTACTGTTTCTTTAATTCCCCATTCTGCCCATGCCACGATTCTGGGCAGCAAAAAAACAGGGGACAGAGTTAACCTGGAAAGCGATATCATTGGCAGGTATGTGCATTTTTTAATGAAACATAATGGTTCCAAAGTTAAACAGGAATTGGATGTATCATTCTTGGCCGAGCACGGTTTTATGTAAGGAGGAACGAAATAATGTTTAACACCATTGAAGAAGCGATAAACGACATTCGGGAAGGCAAAATGGTAATTCTGGTGGATGACGAGGACCGGGAAAATGAGGGCGATATTATTGTAGCTGCGGAAAAGGCTACCCCAGAAATAATAAATTTTATGGCCTCCTATGCCAAGGGTCTTATCTGCGTGCCGATGACTGGTGAGCGGCTGGATGAATTGGAAATACAGCCCATGGTCATGGACAACACAGATAATCACGAAACGGCCTTTACGGTTTCGGTAGACTATAAAACAACTACTACCGGTATTTCTGCTCATGAAAGAGCTGCAACGGTAGCTGCTTTACTGTCTCCTGAATCAAAACCGGCTGATTTTCGTAAACCAGGACATATTTTCCCCCTGCGGTATAAAGAAGGAGGGGTCCTGCGGAGAGCCGGCCATACTGAGGGTTCCATAGACTTAGCTCGATTGGCGGGGTTGTACCCTGCAGCAGTTATCTGCGAAATCATGAGCAGTGATGGAAGTATGGCGCGAGTTCCAGAGTTGATGGAGTTTGCCAAAGAGCATAACCTTAAAATTGTTACCATAGCCGACCTGATAGAATACCGGCGCCGGACGGAAAAACTGATCACCAGAGTAGCCGATACCAAGCTGCCTACTCAATATGGAGAGTTTATGGCAGTAGCTTATGAGTCCTTGTTGGATAACAAGGGACATTTGGCTCTGATTAAAGGGGAATGGGATGAGGATGAACCAGTTTTAGTGCGGGTACATTCTGAATGCCTTACTGGGGATGTATTTGCATCCAATCGGTGTGACTGTGGAGAACAGCTGGCCACGGCTCTAACCATGATTGAAAGAGCTGGTAAAGGAGTACTGCTCTATATGCGCCAGGAGGGCCGCGGAATCGGGCTGGTAAACAAAATACGTGCCTATCATTTACAAGATCATGGCCGGGATACGGTGGAAGCCAACTTGGAATTGGGTTTTCCTGAAGATTTGCGTGATTATGGTATTGGTGCACAGATATTGGTTGATCTGGGAGTCCGTAAAATGCGGCTTATGACTAATAACCCCAAGAAGATTAAAGGCCTGGAAGGATATGGATTGGAAGTGGTTGAACGAGTTCCCATTGAGATCCCCAGCAAAGCTGAAAACCGCTTCTACCTGCAGACTAAGAAAGAGAAAATGGGCCATATATTGGCAGGAATATAAACAGAGGAGGAATGGCAGTGCGGGTATTGGAAGGAAAACTAGTAGGAGATGGGCAGCGAATAGGTATAGTGGTATCTAGGTTCAATGAGTTCATAACCAATAAACTGCTATCGGGTTGTTTGGATACTCTGGTACGTCATAATGTAAATCAACAAGATATTGATGTGGTATGGGTACCAGGGGCATTTGAGATACCTTTAGTAGCCCAAAAAATGGTGCAGCGTGGCTATGATGCTGTAATATGTCTGGGAGCGGTTATCCGTGGTGCCACCCCCCATTTCGAATATGTGTCAGCTGAGGTTACCAAAGGAGTAGCTCAGGTAGCACTTAGCACAGGAGTACCGGTAATCTACGGGATAATAACCGCTGATACCATTGAACAGGCCATTGAACGTGCTGGGACCAAAGCAGGTAATAAGGGAGTGGATGCTGCCAATAGCGCTATCGAAATGATTAATTTAATGAAACAGCTCATGTAACAAACCCAAGACCTCTGCTATGCTACAAGGCAGAGGTCTTTTTTTAACCTTTCGCTAGTCCTTTCTTGTCTTTTCAGCTCATATGAATTTCCCCCAGTAATCATAGTGAACCAAAAATGGATCACTATGCTCCATAATCGTAGCAGTTAAGATCTGAATCGGGACCCCACTTGATAGTTTTATATCTCTCCCACTTTGAAAACATAATCAATAATCACTTTCTTTGGGTTGCAGTATGATGCAGAAATGAATCATTTGATCAGCAATTGTAACAGTTCAGGTTCAAGTTTGGCATTATCTGGCTTACGGAATTTTGTTAAAAGTATGATAAAATTCGTCCTGCGGGTATCTATAGGGGCGATCAAAATAAAATGTATTCGGTAGTTCTGTAATTGGTGGAGTTGGCATGATATTTGCATCAGTTAATGTCAGGATCGTAAGGGGCGCAGGGGAGGCGTGATTTTCCTCAGGGGATGGTCATACCTCAAAACAAGCGCAATAGGATAAGAAAATGAAAATGAGGTGATTTATTGTGGCATTAAAAACTCCGCAACAATATCTGGACGAGCTTCGTCAGCTCAAAATTAATCTTTATATGTTTGGTGAGAAAGTAGAGAACTACGTTGATCATCCTATTATTCGCCCTTCCATTAATGCTATGGCTATGACTTACAAACTGGCATTAGATCCTGAATATGAAGACCTAATGACTGCAACTTCAAGTCTGACCGGACAGAAAATAAACCGTTTTACCCATTTGCATCAGAGCACAGAGGACCTGATCAAGAAGGTAAAGATGCAGCGTCTGTTAGGACAAAAAACTGGCTCTTGCTTCCAGAGATGTGTGGGACTGGATGCTTTCAATGCGGTTTTCAGTACCACTTATGAAATTGATAAAGCACATGGTACCAACTACCATCAACGTTTTATCGATTTTATGAAATATGTTCAGGAAAACGACCTGGCTGTAGACGGCTGTATGACTGATGCTCGCGGTGATCGCTCTAAGAGTCCCGGACAGCAGCCTGACCCGGATGCATACCTGCATGTAGTAGAAAGACGGCCCGATGGCGTTGTAGTACGTGGATGCAAACTCCACCAGACCGGTATGATAAATTCCCATGAAATACTGGTAATGCCTAACAATGCCTTGAAAGAAGACGAGAAAGAATGGGCCATTTGTTTTGCGATTCCGCTGGATACCCCTGGTATGATTTATGTCTATGGGCGTCAATCCTGTGATACACGGAAATTAGAAGGCGGAACCGTAGATATAGGCAATGTGCACTTCGGCGGCCAGGAAGTTATGACCATCTTTAATGATGTATTTGTACCCAATGAGAGGATATTCATGGATGGAGAGACCGAATTCGCCGGAACTCTGGTAGAACGTTTTGCCGGTTATCATCGTCAAAGCTATGGCGGATGCAAGGTTGGCGTCGGTGATACTTTGATCGGTGCGGCCAAGGCCATCACTGACTATCAGGGGGTAGGAAAAGCGTCTCACGTTAAGGACAAAATCATTGAAATGTGCCACCTTAATGAGACCCTTTATTCCTGCGGTATCGCATGCTCAGCAGAAGGACGCAAGACCGCTGCCGGCAATTATTTAATCGATTTGCTCTTAGCTAATGTTTGTAAACAGAATGTTACCAGATTTCCCTATGAAATTGCCCGCTTAGCCCAGGATTTGGCTGGTGGCATGATAGTAACCATGCCCTCGGAAAAAGACTTTGAAAACCCTGAAATTGGCGAACTGGTTAAGAAGTATGTTAACACCGGTGTTGTTCCCCCAGAAAACCGCCAGCGTATGCTGCGTCTGATAGAGAATCTGACCATGGGCTGTGCAGCAGTAGGGTATTTGACCGAATCCATGCATGGTGCCGGATCACCTCAGGCTCAGCGTATTATGATTGCCAGACTGGTAGATCTGGAACACCGTAAAGAACTAGCAGAAAAACTTTGTGGTGTAAAAGAAAATCCCGATGTTGATTGGAAATAAGAATTACTGGCAGTTATTCGGTAAGATTATTAACAGCATCGTAGCTAAAAATCCAGTTGAGAAAGTGAATTAAAAGCGGAACAGACTGATTTATTTTTGCAATCAAAATTATAGTAATTATTCTAAGCCTAAGCCAGTATTATATAGCCGGTCTTCAGTATTAGGAGAAGTGATTAGATGAAGCTGCGTATCAAGTATTGCGGCGGATGCAATCCTATCATTAATCGTTCTCGACTAGTAACCGAGGTAAAAAACGAACTATTGAAAACAACTGAAGTAGAAATAGTGAACCAAGATGCTGACGTAGGACTACTGGTCGGTGGTTGTCAAGTATGCTGCCCGAATCTGTCGCAGATCGAAGACCAGGCTAAGCAATGGGTAATTGTCGGTGGAAACCTGGTGGATTATTTGCCGGTTTCCATCGACCAATTACCTATTAAAATTGCAGAAAAGATATTATCAAAGGCTGCCAGAAAATGAGATTGCAACTAAGAAAAAACCGCACTGCTATTGTTGCAGTGCGGTGAGAGTGTCAAAAAAGTTGCTAAAAAGAGATCGCCACGTCGCTACGCTCCTCGCGATGACATACCAGAAGGCCATCTTATGTGTCATTGCGAGCCCCGGAGGGGCGTGGCAATCTCGAACTTCTAACCATTAATAGACTT
>JAKPGY010000231.1 GCA_029550685.1 Bacillota bacterium | reverse complement strand
GCCGGTCTAATCACCTTGCTCATTGCTAATATAATTCTCTATTTGGCAACTCGAGGATACCGTGATATCGAATATGCTTAGAATTAGTTACCGTTCAGCCTCAGTCAGGGAGTCCCATGCCTGGTCCACCAGACTCCTATTATCTAACAAGCTTGTCACCAAGTGGTTGTCCAGCTCTCTCTCCTGGACCATCTTGTTTAATTCCGCGGATATATGATCCCAACTCATGCCAGGCCGGTAAGGCCTGTCCTCATGCAATGCTGTAAAAATATCAGCCACGATTACTATACGGGACTGAATTTCGAGCTCAGCACTGCATTTTCCGAAAGGATAACCAGAGCCATCAGAGCGTTCATGATGATAGGCTGCCCATTCAGCCAAAGGGAAGGTTTGGGTTAGAGGCTTGAGCAGCCAATAAGTATAGTAGGGGTGCTGTTTAATAGCATTAAACTCTGAAGAACTCAGCGGCCCAGGTTTTTCCAGGATTTCTGTCGGTACGGACAGCTTGCCCAGATCATGAAGCAATCCAGCAATTTCCAACTGTTGTGCTTCTGCAAAAGATAATCCTACCTGTTCTCCTATAAAGCGAGCCAGCCAAGCTACTCCCCTGGAATGCCGGTAAGTAAATGTACTTTTGGCGTCAACCACCCGGGCGAACAAGCGAGCTATATCGGCCAAGTATTCCAGTTGCATTGGTATGCGGGAAACAGGAGCTATAGTCTCCAGCAAATAGGCTTCCCATGGTGAAGCCAAGTCAAACCAGAAACTATCGTGCTTGGCCAGGTCATTTAGCAAATCTACCAGGTCAGGGTCAAAGAAATGTCCCTTCAAGCGATGCAGGGTTCGCATTATAAACTCTTTCTGATCCAGTATGTTACCTTCATCCGCAATCATAATATCCAAGCGATCAGCCAGGTGTATGATACGACTATGCAGGGGGATATGAGCACCCTTTAAACCAGATGGATTATTTCCGGACCAGCGGTCATGATGAGTGGCTATAATACCAGCCAGGTGGTTTAAGGACCGGTTTTCCCTCAGCAGGTTCTCGCCCCGGAGACAGTGCTCCCAGGGAGATTGAACATCTAAATGCTGCAGCTCTATTTTTTCCTGCCAACTGATTACTCCTATATCATGTATAAGCACTGCTTGCAACAACTGCAGGAGTTCGTTAG
>JAKPGY010000230.1 GCA_029550685.1 Bacillota bacterium | reverse complement strand
TTCCCAGCCGACTGGTTTTAGCTGCTATACGCAATCATTTGACTCCCCCTGAGGTAGTGGAGTTACTAGGGGGAAATATATTCTTCCCCCATGCTTACAGTCAGTTTTTTCTGGCAGGCCGCTGGGTAAATATAGCTGCTACCTATGATAAACCTCTATCTGAAAGAATGGGAACGGCAGTTCTAGAGTTTAATGGGTATGATGACACTTTGCTTCCCGAAACTGACCTTATCGGTCGTCGATTTATTGAATATGTGGAGATCTTCGGTACCTTTGACGATCTGCCCTGGCAGTTGATTAGGGAAAAGATGCCCCTTTACTACCCTAAGGGGTTGCAAGACTGGTTTAATGATGACCCACCTGCATGCCTAAACTACAAGCAAAATAGCAGTAAAAGCAGTAATAAAAAATAGTAAGGCACCTGTAAAAAAGCCTAGCCAACAGTCGGGCGCCTACACCCGACTCTCTTACTTATGCCCCATTTAAGTACTGTAGAGCTTTCAGTATATTCTACTTCCATGGCCATCTTTGATTACCGCCCTCAGCCAAGAGCTTTCCCATCGCCATACACCCCTGGGCAAAAAAAGAGCCGCCTGGTAACTAAAATGCCAGGTGGCCAAAACTAAATTATTTGAGCATGAATCCTGCCGACGTGTACAGGACAGGAAACCTTATATGAATTTATATAGCTATCGGCTATTTCACGTAAGGAGTAACAACCCATTTAAGTACATTATCTTTCTTGTTACCGAAAACATCATAACCTTTGAGGATATCGTTTAGCGGAGCACGGTGAGTGATCAAGAAATTAGTATCTATTTTCCCAGCCTTAATCAGGCTGATCAATTCCGGAATACGGTTAGCATTAACCAGACCCATGCTGATTCTGATGTTTTTAATCCATAAGGTGTTCATCGGTAAGGTCTGAGGTTGCTCGAAAACGCCAATAATGGAAACATTCCCTCCCGGTCTCACTGCATCCAGAGCCAGCTCATAGGTAGGTTTTGCTCCCACTGCTTCGATACACCGGTCGGCACCACGTCCATCGGTCAGTTCTCTAATAGCCTCGGGAACATTGACTTTGGTTGGATTAAGCCCCATATCAGCTACACCATTTTTAATCGCCGCATCTAACCGCTCATCAATAGCGTCAACGGCAATTATCCGGGCCGGGCCCCATAATCTAGCCGCGGCCATGGCACACATGCCTACTGGTCCGCTGCCCATTACAGCAACTGTATCACCCGGCTCAATACAAGCCTGTTCAGCGCCGAAATAACCTGTGGACAGTATGTCACCTACGAAGAGTACGTCTTCTTCGGTCAGGCCTTCGGGAATATGATGACACCCCAAGTTGGCGTGCGGTACCCGTACATATTCAGCCTGGCACCCATCAATCATGTAACCGAAGATCCAACTTCCAGTGGTACAATGGGAATAAATACCCCGGACACAGTAAAAACACTCGCCACACTGGGTAACACATGACACAGCTACCTTATCGCCTACTTTAACATTTCTCACGGCTGGGCCTACTTCAACAACTTCACCACAGAATTCATGCCCAATGATTCGCGGTGCTTCCACTTCTGGCATGCCGCCATGCCAGATATGAATATCAGTTCCGCAAATAGTGGATGTGGTCACTTTAACAATCGCATCATCGGGTTCTAATATTTTGGGTACTGGCACGTCTTCCAGAGCAATTTTTTCTGGTCCCCTATAAACCAATGCTTTCATTGTATCTGCCATTTTCCTAACCTCCTATATTCCCCCAGATTTCTACACAGCAACAACCAAACGAATTAAGATACCACAACCTTTCTTTTAAAAATAAAAGACCGATGTTCTTTTCATTTGCATTCAAGAATACCGGTCTACCTTGAAGCAACCTTACGGTAACTTCGCGATCCACCAACATATAAAGTTTTCAGCCAAAGTCATTGGGTCAAGATACGATTGAATACCATTACATGCATCCAAAAATCATTTTCAGGTTCGATATCATACGTTTGATGAATGACTTTAGCTTGGAGCCTTTCTTCAAAATAAGGTACATTGTCAAGAGAGTGCTGCCGGGCTACCTGCAGTCGCGCCGCTCTAACTACCGGTTCACCCTCAGCCGTTGCCACGATGTATTTTTCCGGTTCGGTAAGAAATCCTTCCCCCCGGATAATAAGCATATCTTCCCAGATCACAATTTTGGTATGATCTACTCCTTTGCCTAGTTTTCTCTTAAAATATTGTTCCATATATAGCTTAAATTCATGCTGCAACTTCCTGCGCTGAATATCATCCAATTTGATCCCATCAGTAACGTCTATTATCGAACTACGTTTATCTTCTGATAACACGATGAATCCCCCTTGGCAATTTACCATATCAAAAAACCAATATTTTGGCGATTAGAATTGTTAACTACAAATACATCCCCATCGCTAAAATATTGGTTTTCTAATGAGGC
>JAKPGY010000229.1 GCA_029550685.1 Bacillota bacterium | reverse complement strand
AGCGCAGCGACGAAGCAATCTCGAACGCTGGATCACAGGAACAAAACTTGCGGATTAAGTCTGCAGATTGCCACGCCCCTTTTAGGGGCTCGCA
This sequence comes from Bacillota bacterium, assembly GCA_029550685.1. Lineage (GTDB taxonomy): Bacteria > Bacillota > Syntrophomonadia > Syntrophomonadales > Syntrophomonadaceae > DTU018. Next base: position 14,596 of record JAKPGY010000229.1, on the reverse strand, counting down.
ATGACACATAAGATGGCTTGCGTTGAAATAGTCTCGTAGCGGAAACTTAAGTTTCCGCTACACCAAAAGGCAAGTTTCGTAGCGGAGGCAAAAAAGTTCCTCGCTTATGCCGAACTTCACCCTAAATCTTGGCATATAGACAAGCTTACCAAAGCGGTGTTAGAATTAGCGTAGTTTATGGGCAAGGAGGGTTTGTTTGTCCATGGCCTCGATAATTTACATTATGGTGGTGTTGTCGGCTTTTGTCATAGCCTATTTTTCAACACCCTTGGCAATAAAAGTGGCTTTCAAATTAGGTGCTATAGATAAACCTGACCAGCGAAAAGTACATCACCAGGCCATGCCTCGTCTGGGTGGTCTGGCTATTTTTATGGCATTTGTGATCGCCACCCTGCTGGGATCCTGGGGGAATACAGCCTTTTATGGAATCCTGGCCGGAGGTGTAATTATTTTTTTAGTGGGAATGCTGGATGATATTTACCAGCTGTCACCCTGGGTCAAGCTGCTGGGTCAATGCTTGGCCGCCGCTGTGGCCATGTATTTTGGGGTGATAGTGCACTTTGTGACCAACCCCTTTGACGGTCTCTGGGCACTGGGTTATTTGAGCCTGCCTTTGACTTTTCTATGGATAGTTGGTGTCACCAATGCCATAAATCTAATTGACGGTCTGGATGGCCTGGCTGGTGGGGTGTCTGCCATTGCTGCTGCAACTATGGGGATAGTAGCTTTCTTGCATGGCCAGACGGCGGTAGCCATAACGGCCTTTATCCTGGTGGCCGCCATTGCGGGCTTTCTACCCTATAATTTCCATCCTGCCCGCACCTTCATGGGAGACGGAGGGTCGAATTTCCTAGGGTTTGTACTGGCCTGCCTGGCTATTATGGGTACCGCGAAAAGCGCCGCTCTGATTTCATTGTTTGTGCCGATTGTGATTCTGGGTATACCCATATTTGATACCTTTTTTGCTATCATCCGCCGGATTCTCAAAAGAGCACCCATTTTTATGCCGGACAAGGACCATCTCCATCATCGTCTAATGGCTATGGGAATGAGTCATCGCCGCAGTGTGCTGATTATATATGGCATAAGTGCTTTCTTTGGAGGCACAGCAGTTATTCTATCCTTTATAACCAGCCCCAAAGGCAGCCTGATACTGGCACTGCTTTTACTGTTAGTGGTGATTGGAGCGGACCGTATTGGTATGTTCACCGGTAAATCACCCCAGGCAGGTGCCCAGGTGGCCAAGCCACCCCGCCATGTAGAAATGTAAAAATTTATTGTAAGAATTTATGGGATCCACCGTATCAATTAGTGACCAAAGAGAGCATGAGTCGTCCCCGAAGATACCGCAGATAGAATAAAGGAAATAATAAAAATTATATAAAATCAGCGTTAATCAGCGTCGAAATTATTTAACAAACGGATTCATAGGTGATCATAATGAATAAACGCAAAAAATATTTAATCATGATGATAGGCGCCGGCCTTATTTTCGGCATTTTCTTCGGTATAGGTTCCGGACTGACCAGTTTAATTGTTAACCGGGCTGAAGCAGACGATAAGCCCCAGGAAGCAGAAGAAGAAGTTCTAGAAAGGCAGGATGGGGAGCGTACCAATATCCTGCTGCTGGGGGTAGATGCGCGCCCCGGTGAAACAGCATCCCGCTCCGACACCATGATTTTGGTTTCGGTTGATCCTAAACTAAACAAAGCTGCTGTGATTTCCATACCCCGGGATACCAAAGTGACCATCAAGGGTGCTACAGAAAAAATCTGCGCCGCTAATGCACTGGGCGGGCCCCAGCTGGCGGTGTCCGCTGTGGAAGACTTGATGGGTATAAATATTGACTACTGGGTGGAAATGGACTTCGATGGTTTCAAAAAAATAGTGGATACCCTGGGTGGAGTTACCGTAACCGTGCCAGAGCGCATGCACAAACCTACCGAAGGCATTGACTTGCAGCCGGGAACGCAAAGGCTGAACGGGGCTGACGCTTTAGGCTTTGTGCGCTACCGCGAATATAACATGGGTGATATAGACCGTACCAGCCAGCAGCAGGTATTTATGAAAGCTCTCGCTAAGGAAGTTCTCCAGGCCAAGACTATTCCCAAGTTGCCTAAGCTGATTAAAGAGCTGAATAAATATGTAGAAACTAATATGAAAACCACTGATATGCTGCGCATTGCCAGCTGGGCCCCTGGATTTAGCACCGATTCCATAGTAGCCCAGACCCTGCCCGGAGCATTCTACGATGAGGTGGATGAAAACGGCAACCTTCTGAATAGTTACTGGCTGGTGGATAAAAAGCAGATAGCTAACCTGCTAGAAACCATGTTCGAAGGCGAGACCATAGCGGTGGTGCAGAACACCATAAAGAATGTGGTACCATCGACCAATGCGCCCAGCGATAATGACGAAGAGAACAACAGCGAAGATGATCAAACCCAGAAAGATAAAAAGGCATCAAAGAACAAGGGCGAAATAACAGATGAGGTGGATACCGAGGATACCCCAGGCAGTTCTGAACCAGACCTGCCGCAGCATGGTCCTGATGAGAATGATGTTGATATAGAAGATCCTCCTGCAGCTCCTTCTTCCTCAGACATTACCGGCCCGGAGGGCTATATCTACTAAGAGATGAATGCAAGAAGGGACGTGCAAGAGGGGACGGTTCTTTCTGTCATGTCTGAAGAGAATTATTTTACCTATAGGAACGACCATGACATGCCAGAAAGAACCGTCCCCTCTTGCACGTAAGCTATTTTTCGTGTCATTGCGAGCGCAGCGAAGCAATCTCGAACTGTGACTGAAGGTATATGTTGAATGAGATCGCCACGGCACTTCGTGCCTCGCGATGACACATAAGAATGCTTTTTGTGATGGCATTGCCACCTTTCTTTGGCATCAAATGCGCAATTCCACTCCATAATGCTCCAGCCAACGATTCACCTGCAGCAGGTAGGCCATATACTGGGTGTCTCCCATTAACTGGCCAAACCAGGGCTTGTTCATCAGCAGCTGGTTGGACTTCAGCAGCAGCAGGAGCCTATCGGGCTGAATCAAGTTCAGCAGGGGTGCAGCAGGATTACTAAGCACTTGCTCCAGTTCCGTCTTGACCATTTCCCGATAAATGGGATTATGAGTCTTAGGATAAGGACTCTTCTGGCGCATTAAAACCTCTTCAGGCAGTATTCCCCGCATGGCATGGCGCAAAATGCCCTTGGGCATGCCACCGTAGTTTTTCAGGGACCAGGGAATATTCCATACATACTCCACCAGCCGGTGATCACTATAGGGCACTCGCACTTCCAGCCCGCAGGCCATGCTCATGCGATCCTTGCGATCCAAAAGAGTAGGCATAAAGCGAGTGATGTTCAGGTAAAAAGCTTCCCGTATCTGAGCCTCAGTTGAGTCTTCTCCCGGCAGCCGCGGGACTTCAGCCCGAGCTTGATGATAGCGGTCCAGAGCGTACTCTATGGGTCTAATCACTTTCTTGATTTCTGGTGACAGAAACTCACTACGCTGCTCCACCATCCTTACCCAAGGGAAGCCCTTTTCAGAGGCTGCCGTGGAATTATGAAACCAGGGATAGCCGCCAAAGACTTCATCAGCGCATTCCCCCGACAGAGCTACCGTAACAATTTTCTTAATTTCCCGGCAAAAAAGCAGCAATGAAGCATCAATATCGGTCATGCCAGGCAGGTCGGCCGCTTGCATAGCCTGCGGCAAAGCCCCCGCTAAATCGTGATTATCTAAAACGACAGAATGGTGATTGGTTCCCAGGTATTTGGAAACCGTTTCGATCCAGGGCCCATCGGGGTTGGTTTCAAACTGATTGGCAACAAAGTAATGGCGGGAGTCCCGGTAATCTACGGAGAAGGTGGACAGGGGAGATCCCTTAACTGCCCGGGCAGCCAGGGCAGTTAAAATACTGGAGTCTAATCCCCCTGATAAAAGGGTACCCAGGGGCACATCTGACTGCACCTGGCGAAGGGCGATATCCTCCAATAGTTCACGCAGTTTTCCAGCAGTAATAGCAGCATCATCCAGATGCGGCCAACTATGCAAGCGCCAGTAAGGCCAGGTACGGATGCCATTCCTGTTAAAGAGCAAGCAGTGTCCGGGCAGCACTTCATGAAGGCCCTTAAAAATGCCGTGGCCAGGCGTACGGGCCGGCCCCAGCACCAGGATTTCCGCCAGGCCTTCCCCATCCACCTGGGCAGGTACTTCTGGATGAGCCAGTAAAGACTTTAATTCCGAGGCAAATAGAAGGGAATTCGGTGCGGCACGATAAAAAAGCGGTTTAACCCCCAAGCGGTCCCGGGCTAACAGCAGGTGCTGGCGCAGTTCATCCCAAACAGCAAAAGCAAATATCCCGTTTAGGTAGTAAACACAGTCGATTCCCCACTCTATGTAGGCATGCAGCAGCACTTCCGTATCGGAGTTGGCAGTAACAAAACTATGCCCCAAAGATTTCAGCTTACTGCGCAGCTCCTGGTAATTGTAGATTTCACCATTGAACACGATTACATAGGTTTGTCCCTGGTGTACCTTAATCATAGGTTGGGTTCCTCCCAGCGGATCCAGTACTATCAGCCGCCGGTGCCCTAATAAGGTATGTTCATCTACCCAGATGCCTTGGTCATCAGGTCCCCGGGGAATCAAAGCAGCAGTCATTCGCTCTATTATGGCCATTTCACGTTCCTGGCGCAAATCTCGCTGCCAATCCACCCATCCAGCAATACCACACATTATCAAGCTACCTCCTCTTCAACAAAAAAAGCCCGGAATAACTCCGGGCCCCATTGCCTCTTATCATGTATATGAACATATCAGATCAAAGGTGCTATCTAAATCGCTCCAATTCCTAAAATCGCACCATTCTGCTACTGTTCGATTAACTAAAATACAACTCATCCCAAGTTTCCCACCAAATATTCCCCCCGGTGCAAGTATTGACATTGAAACCGTGTATTAACCTTCAAAAGACAGTTTCCCGTATTTACCAGGTATTTTTGCAGGACTAAGGCCAAGAAATGTCGAACAACTAGTGACGACTATTGTGCCTTTTGGTAACATGATAGGTACCCGTAAAACATTTGTCTTCATGATACTTAGTTGAGTCGTTGCTGTGAAAACGCTCAACAAACCCGAAACCTTCTTATGTGTCATTGCGAGTGCACCAGCGCGTGGCAATCTCTAGTCAACTAACGGTTTGAGTTAACAGATCGCCACGTCGCTTCGCGGCCTCGCAACAATAATTGTGAGCGTCAGCGAACATCAGTAGTCCCCGAAGGGGGCGATGATAGGTTGATGACGGTTTAAGTTTTCATTTATCGTGGCCTGTTCTTCAGGTGATTATTGTTATCAGAATGAACCGTCTCTTTTTTTTACAAATTGAAAGCAGCGGAAGCTATGGTAAAGCTTCCGCTGCCAATAGAAGGACATTAAATAAAGGCATTGATTATTGCTTAGCCTGCAGAGTAGCCGGTAGTTTTATATTCTTCCCCTGGCGGATGATATCCAAGGTGATCTTGTCACCCACCTTGTGGCTGGAAATCACTTGCTGCAAATGACTGCCTGATTCGATCTCTTCACCGTCAATAGCGGTGATCACATCTAGCCGGGTAATTCCCGCCTGAGCTGCCGCACTGCCGCTGATCACCTCTACTACCAAAACCCCCTGGATGTCGCTGTTCAAGCCTAATTCAGTTCTGACTTCATCATCCACATCGGTCATACTGATACCTAAGAAGGGATGCTGAATCTTGTTCCCGCTGATCAGGTCTTTCAGAACCTGGCTGACAGTATTGGTAGGAATAGCAAAACCGATTCCCTGAGCTTGAGCGTTGACTGCGGTATTTATTCCTATAACCTCACCTTTCAGATTTAACAAAGGCCCTCCGGAATTGCCCGGGTTAATAGCTGCGTCAGTCTGAATCAAATTCTTGTATTGGCGATCTTCTATGGTTATGGGACGCCCTTTAGCTGAAATAACACCGGTTGTTACCGTATGATCCAACCCATAGGGCTGACCAATGGCAATTACCCACTCACCGACCCGCATTTTATCAGAGTCTCCCAAGGGCAATACTGGATAGTCATTGCCTTCTATTTTCAGCACGGCTAGGTCCAGATCCCGATCCTGTCCTACTACCTGGGCAGGTATTTCTTTTTTCTTCCCGTTTAGCTGGACCGTTACCGAGGCAGCGTTTTCAATAACATGCTGATTGGTCAGTATATATCCATCCTTGGTGATCAAAAACCCGGTACCAATACCAGTTTCATAGCGCGGGCTGGTATCGTATCGGAACTGATCACCAAAAAACTGGCGGAAAAAGGGATCATTAAAAAATGGATTATCAGATATGGAGTTTACCTGTACTTTTGCTTTGATATTAACCACCGCCGGGCTGGCTTTATCTACTATATCCGCCACCGTCATGGCACCTTGAGCCAGCGGCAAAGAAGCAGTTATAGTACCCGTCTGGGGCTGAGTTTCTACTGTAGCAGGTTCTTCATTGCCGGTAAGAGCCGCCCATAGGGAGATGCCCTGTTGGTCAGCTACAAATGCTCCCCCAAGAATAAAGGCTATCACAAACAAAATTAAAATTTTGGTAAACCTTTTCATTAAATCATCTCCTTCTCAACTACTGTTCTGTTGATAATTATAACCAATAAATGTGAAGGTTCAGTGAAAAATTGACGATGAAACCGGTAAAATATCCACTATTCGTGAATTGTCATGCCTGGCAGGCCTCTGTTCCCGAATACGTATGGTATTTGTAAAAAACGTTTGCCCAATAGAGGATAAATTTATATAATTAGGAGCAATATTTACCAAATAGAGGTAGCTGGTCATGCACATAACTGCTCTGTTTACTACCGCTTTCATCGTGGGCCTGTCCGGTGCTATGATGCCTGGCCCCTTATTAACCGCCACTATGGTTTCCAGTGCGGAAAGAGGATGGGGAGCCGGTCCTCAGATAGTGCTGGGACATGCCCTGCTGGAACTAACCCTGGTGGCTGCCCTGCTGGCAGGAATAGCCCAGTTCCTAATGCGGCCTACGGTAACTATGGTTATTGCGCTGGTAGGGGGAATTTTTCTGGTTTACCTGGGCATCACCATGATAAAAGACGTGTGGAGCGGACGCCTAACCACCATTAACACTGACCCCGCTCAGCCCACCTCCTCACCCGTGACTATGCATCCGGTGTTGGCCGGGATATTAATATCATTGTTTAATCCTTACTGGTCAATATGGTGGGCTACAGTTGGCCTGGGATACCTTACTCTATCACTGCGTAGCGGCGCCGTAGGAATAGCGGCTTTTTTCTCCGGGCACATTTTATCTGACCTGTTATGGTATACCTTGATAGCTGTCACGGTCAGCCAGGGGCAGGCTTTTCTATCCCCGCGAATTTACCGGGCTGTTCTAGTGGGCTGCGGGATGTTTATGCTGGTTTTAGGGATCGGTTTCCTCTATTCCGGGCTAAGTTCTTAAAAAAAGCCCGTCGGCGACGGGCGGCACAATATTCACATTGCATAAGTATTACTTTTGGATCAGCTCTTTTCCTTTAACAATGGTTAAACCATGCTGTTCCATCCAGAATTGGAAATCCAGATCATCCTCTGGTCTCCAGGGACGGGAAATAGAGAAATGGACCTTCAGAAAGTTCAGTAAAGCCCTTATCATATGCCTCACCCTCCTTGCCAGGCTCCTTTCGAGCCTATCACCACGGTTCGCATCATGCCAGGCAATCGACTGAGACCAGACTCCGTATCATCCACCTGGACCTAACGGACTGTCTGAACTAGCTATTCTTTTATCCATCCACTCTACTTTTCACCTTCATAATACTACGGCAGAGTAAGTTTGTCACCCAGTTGTCCCCAGTTAATTAATAGACCAGCTAACGGATCTCAAACTCACAGTCCATAACTGCGGTAATCTCCTTATCCAGCGAGGAGGGTATCATTAATCCCATAGTCAGAAATCTCCTTGGAATACAGGGGTGTGATCTGGAATACTCCCATTTTAGCTGAACGCAATGCTCCCACCTTACTGTTGGTATTCTCAGCGATTTGCTCTGCCCGGGTACGGGCATCTTGAGTAGCCAGTGCCAGCATTTCAATTTTCAGGTCAGCAATTTTGGTATAGATATAATATTTATTGAATTACTTCAACGGTGTCTCCGGTTTGAATCCAACCGGAAGACAATACCCGGGCGAAGATCCCTTCCAAGGGCATTACACAGGTACCAGTCTGTTTTTTTATAGCACAGCCCTGATTATGACACTCCTTGCCAATCTGGGTTACTTCCAGTAAAACTTCCCCTATCTTCAGCCGGGTTCCCAGCGGAAGAGATGCCACCTCCAGGCCATCCACGGTTATATTCTCGGCAAAGTCTCCATGGAAAACGTCTGCACCCAAGGCTTTCATTTTTTCAAAGCTGGACCAGGATAGAAGGCTAATCTGACGATGCCAGGTGCCGCTGTGAGCATCGCTTTTTATACCCCAGTCTTTTTCCACATAAGCTTTTCCTACATCATGTTTCTTTTGGCCCTTCTTTTCTGAGATATTAACCGCTAATACTCTTCCTTGGTTTGGCATATCCTTCCCCCTATTCATTGAATCTCCCTGTTTTATAAGCCCAGCCTTGCCAATTAATTTTGATATTAAACCCTCCCTGCTTTCGGGTTACTTTCCTCAATTCTAAGTAAAAGACCTTTAGTTATGCAAGCCGGATATTCACAACGAAGGTTTCACAGATATAGCTAAAATAGCTTCTGTCCGCTTAAATTGCTGCATAGTATTTAACCATAAACCATAATCCTTGTTATTAAATGGAAACACCAACCATTATTGACATCCATTTACTGTACGAGTATATTGTATACAGTGGGTGCTTCGCTTGAGGCGAAGTGCCCATAGCCTTTATTTAAATATTTCTTCCATTTAATAGAAAGCATCTGGAGGAGGAGAGTTTATGCCTAGTATTTCACTTTCGCCTGGAGTTCACAGACGACTGGTGCAACAACTTACAGAACTGGAAGAACGCAAAGCCTCGCTGATCAACAATTTTTACCCGTTGCCTTCCCGGGAACGTGAAGAATTCGCCCGCTTGCTGGATGAATATCTACAGCGAATTGAGGCCTTGGTGAACACAGCTTCCCTCCAGGAAAACAGTAACGACAATTCACTGCCTTTCGTAACTATTGATTGTGCGGTAGAAGTAAAGAATTTGGATAATGGACAGATTTACAATTGGCATGTGGTCATACCTGCTGAATCCAAGGTGTCTAAAGGATGTGTCTCCTGCCTGTCCCCCGTGGGTAAGTCACTTCTGTTGAGTCGGACGGGGGATACCATAACTGTTAATGCTCCCCGTGGAACAGCCCATTACCAGGTTTTATCAGCAGTTATGAATTGAGAAATTTCAGCTGGCTGATTATCCTGCCACATACAGCGGCCCAGTCGCTATACCGGCAGTTTCAGCCAGCTTTTAATTTGCTCGTTTATCACCCCTGGATAAATGATTGCTAACCAGATCCATTTACTTGCCCTCTTTTACCAGTCACCTAACTTAACGAGCTATGCCCTCTATGACCATTCTTCTTTCACAAACGCTCTGCTGCCAACTATCATTTCTGCTAATTAATGCATTTCTTTTTCCTATCCCAAGTTGTCTAATTATTCCATTAACTTTTTATATTCTAACGGAATACAATTTTACGTAAATTCATTTATTAATTATTACATTCTGCTATAATATTAGATATAAATGGCTTTGTGCCATAAATTGGGGGGGGTAAATATCATGAGGAGAGATTATCTGCAAATGTACAAAGACAAGCTTTGTACGGCGGCTGAAGCGGTCCAGTGTATCGAATCGGGGGATTGGGTGGATTACGCTTTGTTCAATGGTAAACCTGTAGCCTGCGACCAGGCCCTGGCGGCTCGCAAGGATGAATTGGAAGATGTCAAAATTATGACGGCAGTTACTCTTCCTCCTATTCCGGAAGTAGTAATGAAAGATCCCAAAGGCGAAGTATTTACCTATTTAGATCTTCAGTTCAGTGCGGCCAGCCGTATCATGCAGGACAAATGTGACGGCGTTTTTTATCATCCGGTCAACTTCGGAGAAGCAGAAAACTATTTTTCCGGGGTTTGGGATGATCCGGACAAGTACGGCGCTGTTCCCCGGAAAGCTTTTATAGTGCGGACCGCTCCTATGGATAAGAATGGTTATTTCAATTTCGGTATGAATAACTCGGTAACCTATGCTCAGATCAAAAGTGCTCGTAAGGTTATTGTAGAAGTAAACACCAACATACCGGTATGCTTGGGAGGAGCCCGGGAACAGGTACATATTTCCGAGGTAGATTATATCGTGGAAAGTGAAAATGAACCGCTTTTCGCGCTGCCTTCTGTTGATCCCACCGAAGTAGACCGGAAAATTGCCGAACACGTAATGTATCATATTCGAGATGGCTGCTGTGTCCAGTTAGGAATTGGAGCGATGCCAAATTTGGTCGGGAAAATGATCAACGAGACTGATCTAAAGGATCTGGGCGGCAACACCGAAATGTTGGTGGATGCTTATATGGACATGTGGGAATCAGGTAAAATGAACGGGAGAAGGAAAAATGTGGATGATGGGAAAATCGTCTATACCTTTGCTCTGGGCAGCCAGGAACTCTATGACTGGATGGACAACAACCCGGCCCTGGCATCCTACAACGTAGGCTATGTCAACCATCCCTTGCGTCTAGCCAGCATTGATAATTTGATTTCCATTAATCAAGCTTTGGAAGTAGACTTGTATTCTCAGGTCAATGCGGAAAGCTCTGGCATTCGTCAAATCTCAGGCAACGGAGGTATGTCAGACTTTGTAATGGGAGCTTATTGGTCCAAAGGCGGGCGCAGTTTAATCTGCTTGCCATCGACTTATACCGATAAAGAAGGTAAACTCCACTCCCGCATAGTTCCTTCTTTTAGGCCCGGAACCATCACCACCGTTCCCAGGCAGTTTGTACATATTATTGTAACCGAATATGGCTGGGAATCGTTTAAAGCCGCTTCTACCTGGGTTCGAGCTGAAAAACTAATAAATTTGGCTCATCCTGATTTTCGCGATGAACTGATTCGCGAAGCAGAAAAGATGAAGATATGGCGGCGAACCAATAAAATTGAGTAATCCTCCTGGAGTCATCTTCATTTGATGATAGCCCTTGGTTATGCATTATCCTGCAAAACCAAGGGCTTGGTTTATTTCACTGAAATTTGTTTGTAGGAACGATTCCTTTCTATAAGCAAACCGAAATTCTCCAATATGCTATTATGGTCATTAAGAAACCATTAGATTGCACAGGTATAAGCAATTTAACAAATTACGCTACGGGGTGAAAGAAATTTTGCACGAGGACAATAGATTTGAAGGGGACCCATCCAGTTCATTTTGGGAAGACGAGCTTGAGGACAATCATATATCATCCCGGCGGCACAGCTGGCCTATTAGAATTGGTGCCTTACTATTACTGGTGGCTTTTGTTGCATTCGCCTATGCTTGGCTGCCCCATATTTTACCTCCCCATTTGGACTTTTTGCAGCAAAACCAGGAACTCTCCCAGGAACAGGTGGTTATAGACAGCCGCCCGGCAGTGGTAGGAATTAAAGTAGTTAAAAATGACCCAGCCTCCAGCGTATTCCGATCAACCCGCACTGGCACTGGTTTTAATATAGATCCCCAGGGCTTAATTATTACTAATCGCCATGTGGTAGAGGGAGCCCAGTCCGTGCATATAACCTTTTCTGAAGACAAAACCATCGTCAGTAACTCTATCGAACTGGTAGAGGGAGCTGACCTGGCCATAATACGCCTGGAGGAAGAAAATCTTCCTTATTTACCTGTAAGTGACCAGCTGGCTGAACCCGGACAAACGGTCACTATTATAGGAAACCCTCGGGGCATTCCCCGAGTAGCAGTACGCGGTATTGTAAAAGAATACTACGCCAGCGATTCAGCTCCCCTGGTGTTCAGTATTGAGGCCCTTATCGAACCTGGCAGTAGCGGCAGCCCGGTCCTGAATGAACAAGCTGAGGTAGTGGGCATTGTATATGCCCTGCAAACCCCTTCCTCAGATCACCAGGAAGCCAAGCTGGCACTGGCTATACCAATCACTTACCTTCCTTGAGCTGTCCTGCATGCGTACCTGCCTGGTTAATTGCCACACTATTCATAATTTTGGGACAATATGGTTGACCCCGGTCTAAAATTTGTTAACATAGATAATATATAGTAATTCCTAATTCTGGTTAAGGAGGTAGTAAAATGTCTGATCCCAATGTCGCTACTCAGGCTCCCCCCGACGCTGAGGCTATGCAAGCCATTATGGCGAAAATAGCCAGGGTTCAAAAGATTCTCGGTTTCCTGGCCTGCTGTCAGCTTTTGCTAGCCTTGTTTTTCCTGGCCACCCCCTTCCTGCCCGCAGCACTGGGTGTATCCGCCTATGCATTCGGATTCATGCTTTTGGCCCCCTTCCTATTAGGACTATCTTATGCCGCTTATTTAGCTAAAAAGGATCTCTCCTTTGCTAAGGTTGTTTTCCGTAATACGGCCATATCCCAGATTGGCTTTTTGCTAATTGCATTGTACGGGTACTTCACCGCTCCTTCGCTTTTAATATTGATTCTGGCGGCCATTGCTCTTATTCTTGGCGGTCTCGCTTGCCTGGTTATTTACCAGGCTTCAAAACAATAGTATTAATAATGCCAAAGGCTCGAGTTGGTGCTCGAGCCTTTCTTCTGATATGCAAGTTAAAAATTGAAAATGGGCAATCCCGATGGGCAAATTTAGCTTAGCTCGCCTTCATCGCCGGCATCTTCGGTGAATTCTGCCGTCAAGGCACGAAGATTTTTCGAGGCTTCAGCAATGCTTGCTGCCAGGTCCACAAAACTTCTAAAGGCATTTAGCTGTTCTTGGGTGAGATTGCTTACCTGCTCCATACCGGCAGCAGACTGTTCTGTACTGGCGGAAATATTTTGGATCCGTTGAACAACCTCGTCAGTGGCGGCAATTATCTCTTCAAGTATGGCTGACAGCTCCTGAATAGCTAAGTCAATGTGACCGGCTCCCTGTTCGACCTCCTCAAACATTTGCTGTGTTTTTAGGGCTGCATCTACTTGAGACACCTGCAAGTCAGCTGCATTCGCCATCTCTGTTGCAGATGATTCTATGTCTTTTATCATGTTATTAATTAATCCAGTAATATTTTGGGCTGCAGATGCTGATTCCTCTGCCAACTTGCGTACTTCCTCAGCAACGACAGCAAAACCCCTCCCGGCCTCACCGGCTCGGGCCGCTTCAATAGCGGCATTTAAGGCTAAAAGGTTAGTCTGATCGGCAATCCCCGTGATCAAGGCTACAATACCTTGTATTTGTTGGGACTGGACTTTCAGCTTATGGCTGGCCTCTTGTACTGCTGTCTGAGTCGTACTGTTTTGTTCCATTAAACCCATAAGTTCATTCATAGTCTCGAGTCCGGCAGCTACAATACTTTTGAATTTGCCAGACTGCTCGGTAACTTGTTGCACATTTATCCCTGCTGTTCCCAGAGCTTGGTTCATTTGCTGTATTACTTCAGCAGTACGGCTAGTATTATCGGCCTCATCCTCTACTGCTTTTGCCATCTCCTCCATTGTTGTTGCGACCATTTGTGCTGATTCATAACTCTGGGATGAAGAGTTTTTCAATTCATCTGCTGATGCAGCAAGTAAATCAGATCGCCCCCTTATACCGACCGCGATTTGATGAAGATGTTGGGTTTTGAGTTCTGCTTCTTCCTGTCCCTTTTGGGCTATTGCCGTTAAATGCGCCGTAAAAAAGGCGGCTAGGGCTGCCATAACCCCTATTAAAACCAAGTCGGTGTATCTGATTAATAGCATGCTGCTGTTGCCGATAATTTGCGGAAAAAACAATATGGAAGCCGTATATACAGCAATAACATAAAGAGTAGAAAATATTGAAAAGAATAGTTTGCCATAAAACACGCTAGCTACTATAACCAGAATAAGGTTAATGAAAGCCTCCGGCGACTGGGACACAATGGTATTGTAAATAAAGAGCATTATTCCCATCGAAATTATAACTACATATTTGCTGGCGGGATGAATTGGAAAGCGATGGGTAATAACGCGCGTGGCTATGTACAGCACAACCGTTATTAACAAGCATAGCAATATAACCGACAATTTCAGATTGTCTCGACCGGCAAAATAAGCGGCGATAGTCGCCAGGTATCCCAAAGCTATGGCTATTGCTGTAGCAATTAGGATTAAACGGTTCCTGCGGATATAGAGTTCCTCCATATGAATTCTCCTTTGGCTGACCAATATAATAATTAACATTTTATCGAATATTCGGATATATTACAATAATTGCTAATAATTTGTGTTGTTAATCAGTGATAATGTCATAACATAACTAATCAGGGAAAATGTCATCCCCCACTAGAGTATAATGGGAGGATGAAAACAGAAATGAGTAAACAAGAAGCGAGAAGAATAACTATTATTGAAGAACTATTGGCAGG
>JAKPGY010000020.1 GCA_029550685.1 Bacillota bacterium | reverse complement strand
GTGGAGAAGATGGTGCAGGTATTCCGGGAAGTCAAGCGGGTGCTGCGGGATGATGGGACATTGTGGCTGAATTTGGGAGATAGCTATAACAATACAAGCGGATTTAGCAGGGCATCGCCTGAGTATTTTAGAGAGGGACGGGTTGGAGGAAGTGCTGATAAAAAAGCATTTAAACACAGCGTAATCAAGACCAAAGACCTCTGCGGTATCCCGTGGCGGGTAGCCCTTGCATTACAAGCTGATGGGTGGTGGTTGAGGTCAGACATTATCTGGGCTAAACCGAACCCGATGCCCGAAAGCGTCACCGACCGACCAACAAAGGCGCATGAGTATATATTCCTGCTGTCGAAGCGGAAGAGGTATTTCTACGATGCGGAGGCGGTAAGGGAACCAGGCGCAATACCTGCCGGAACAAAGGCCGCGAAGGGATCGGCTGAACGGTTTAACACGCCTGGCGTTAATTCGCGCCCACCTGAATATAAAATTTACAATGGCACCCGTAACCGTCGATCGGTTTGGACAATACCAACCCAACCTTACCCTGAAGCGCACTTTGCAACCTTTCCCCCGAAACTGATTGAACCCTGCATATTGGCTGGGACAAGTCCGAAAGCCTGCGAAATATGCGGCGCACCGTGGGAGAGGGTAGTTGAGAGGGAACCAATGGAGATAAAGAGATCAGGCAGGGGCGTGGCATTAGGTAAATATGGAAAAACGGCTGCAAGCGGGACAATGACAAAACCTGCTACATCTGTAACAACCGGCTGGCAGCCTACCTGCACCTGCCAAAATGAAGGCAAAGGCCGCTGTATAGTCCTAGACCCATTCATGGCAAGTGGCACAACAGGTATGGTGGCAGCTATGTATCAACGTAATTTTATAGGCTTTGAATTGAACCCGGAATATTGCAAGATGGCAGAAAAGAGAATTGAACCGTATTTAATGCAACAGACAATATTTGAACTGCTGTGAAGGTGAAACAAAGGAAGCCAATAGAAAGCGAGGTTGAGGAAGGATGAGTTACGACAAAAAATATAAATGGCATAAATCGTGCGGATATGATTTTTGCCATGGCGAAGGAATATGCCCTGAATTTGAAAAGGGAAAACCGCCAGATGAGGACATAAAAAACGAGCTGGAAGAATGTAATTGCAATGGAAAACGCAATATCAAAATTGAGGAGGAACGAAATGATTAACCAAGTTTTTATTATCGGCAGGACCACAAAAGAACCGGAATTCAGGCAGACTCAAAACGGGGTATCAGTAGCAACTTTCACCATAGCATGTGACCGGAATTTCAAAAACGCACAAGGTGAGAAAGAAACGGACTTCTTCAACATCGTCTGCTGGCGGGGACTGGCGGAGACAGTCGGAAGGTATCTAGGCAAGGGTAGACTGGTAGCAATATCTGGCAGGCTACAAAACCGAAGTTATGAAGCTAAGGACGGTACAAAGAGATATATTACCGAGATAGTGGCAAGCGAAGTACAGTTTTTAGACAGGGCGAAGGACGCAGAGCAACAACAGTCGCTATGGGAAGAAGTTGAAATTGACGATAGCGAACTGCCATTTTAGATAAGGGGGAATCATTATGCTAGAACACTACCTATACAGGGCAATCATAAGACATCTAGATGGCGATAAGGAACTTTCAGAGCACTACTCAAAGCAGGCAACAGAATTATACAAAAGGAACAAGCACCTATATGTACCGATAGAAGAAATTTTGAGGGAGAAGGGGATAGCATGACAATAGCAGAAAGCCAAGAATTGCGAAAAAAGAACAATTGCGCAACCTGTGAGCGAAGAAGCAATCATGAAATAGGGTGTCAGGTATTTATTGAGGAGCCCGAAAATTGCTGGGCGCACACGACAGACAAGGACTGGCTGAGGAAAGTGGAAAAAGCAGTGAGGATATACTCAATGACACATGTATAGGGGGGCATTACATGAACCTCGAACACAGATTAAGAACACTCAGGGAAAAAACAGCCCGTATCGAAGTGTTGAAGCTTGAAATCGAAGGCCTTCAGGAAGAAATCCGGCTGTCAACCGGCATC
>JAKPGY010000211.1 GCA_029550685.1 Bacillota bacterium | reverse complement strand
TACCTGTTGGACACCACAGCGGGAACAGACTTGTTGAACAGCATCAGCCAGTTGCTGAGCCTGGATATAGTTGTCACCATGGGGATGAGAAAAAGTTATGGCAAAGACCCGGTAGCCCAGCTCCACTAACTGCTGCTGCAGGCCCACATGACCCATGTTCCACAGGTTAGTATAAGAGGTGGCGTCCAGTCCCGCGCCATGTACCAAAAGAACGGGAACCGGGCGGAAGTTGCTATCCCACCCAGGTGCTGAGTGCAGCAGGTAATGGCTGGCTGGTGGAGTGTCGCTGCCAAAGTGTTGAACTAAATAAGGATCTATGTGCGTATTTACTTCACAAAAAGGCTCTTTAACTTTGCTAAGAGCAGGAAGCAAGCACAGTTCCGTCTTTTGCCAATGACTGCTGCTGTCGGCAGCAAAGACCCGCAAGCTGTATAGCAACTCAGGCCTGCCATATTCGGGCATGGTGTCACCGCCTTTGGCTTCTTTTAGAATAGTTTAGCAGATAAACCATTGTGGCTCACCTGTAGGGTAAATTGAGGGAGAAGGGAATGAAATAATGCAAACCATTAATGACATTAAGTTGGCTCATCGTTATTACTCCATACTGGCGCAGTTACAACATCCTTATGCTTACTGGTCCACCCCGAACCATATAATATTGGAGCACCAAACACTGCGGCTAAGGCATTTTAATAATCCCAATATTTCTGATAGTGAGCGGCCGGTGTTGATCCTGCCTCCCCAGGCTGGCCATCACGCCAACATTGCCGATTACTCTATCGATCAAAGCTTGGTACGAGTATTTCATCGCTATGGATTTGACGTTTATGTTACCGAGTGGTTGTCAGCCACCAGTGAATATAAAGACTTAGGCATAGATGATTATATACGCTTGACCGATGAAGCTGTGGAGGAAATACGCCGTCGTACCGGTTTGTATCGCATTCATATAGTGGGAGAATGCCAGGGAGGATGGCAGGCAGCCATATATACTGCTTTGTTCCCCGAGAAAATAGCCAGCTTGGTAGTGGCCGCTGCCCCCATCGATGTCAATGCCGCTCCTTCCCAAATGGTGGATTATGCCAAGCTGCCCATGGCCTTTTTCCGGTACCTGGTGGCTACCGGCCTGGGAGTAATGCGGGGAAAATATATATTACAGGGATTTAAGAATATGCAGCCCGAGGAGCACTATGTCCTCAAGTACAAGCGGCTATGGGACATGCTTAAAGAAGGGGATGAAGCCGGCATAGAGCGGTTTATTCGTTTTGAAAACTGGTATGAATATACTCAGGATTTACCGGGGCGCTTCTACTTAGAAATCGTAGAAAAAATCTTCAAAAACAACGGCCTAACCAAGCCAGGCTATATCCGCCTGAACGGCCGATCAGTGGATCTGGGTAAGATCAGGTGCCCGGTTATTCTCATGGCCGGTGAGAAAGATCATATTACCCCCGCACCCCAGCTGTTTGCTATGCGCGACTTAATCAGTACCCCTCCAGAAGATATTATTGAAATTATGACCAGCGGCGGCCATATAGGCACCTTGATGGGCAACGAAGCCCTGCGGGAAAACTGGACCATAGTTAATGAAATGCTCCAACAGGTCATCTAGGATACTGTTAGTTCAGAGCGGCTTAAACACGTTACAGGCTGTCCTATACAATCCCCCTCCAATAAAGCTATAATATTGATTAAGTCTAGAGCAAAGGACAATGAACATAATAGACGATTTTATTGATGAACTGCTGTGGGGCAGCCTACAGGTGGCGTAAGAGAGCCCCGGACACATAAAAAGGCTATTAATGAGGTGCAGGAATGGCTGAGGAGGACAGGAAATGATGCACATAAGCAAGTTTGAACATGTTGAGGGCAGTCCAATCGAAGAACAGGTAGAAGAGTGGGCGGAAACCTTTTTCTTTAACCTTATGACTATCTTGAATTCCTTTTTGTCACACGTGGACGTTGCCGAAGCAGTAGCCCGCTTAAAAAGTATACCCTTTGATGAATTGGTTATAGAAGAATTAGAAGGGGAGGATAAGGCGGTGGTAAACATAGCGGTGGCCAAGGTCCT
>JAKPGY010000205.1 GCA_029550685.1 Bacillota bacterium | reverse complement strand
CCGGAAGTAGGACTGCGCAAAGAATACTTGCCTATTCTGAAAGAGCGTTTCCTAAAATTAGTGGAAGATCTGCAGGCAGCTGAAGAAAAAGTTGAAACCACCCGTAAGAAAGTGATAGCGAAGAAACGTGAGACCATGACTTTTGAAAAACTGCGGGAACATGATTGGCAGGAGTACCTGTACGAAGTGAACCGGGAGGAGCAGAAAATAATTGATGAACTGGCTATAACCTCCGGGAGCCGGGACATTATCCAAAGAGGAATGGGATCATGAAGGCGATTAAAATTGGAGCATTGACATTAATAATTGTGGCTATTGCCAGTGGAGCTATTTACATGCTGATGGTAATGGATGTTATTCCTACTCCGGGTTTTATGAAGAACTTACCGGTGCTAGGGCAAAACCTGCAGACAGAAAGCAGATCAGAACTTACCGCTGAGGAAAAGCTCCGCCGGGATTATGCAAAACTGCAGGAGGATCTTAAACAGCGTGACCAGGACATGAAAGAGCTGCAAGCCCAGCTAAACGAAGCGGAAGCCATTAATAAGAAGTTACAAAAGGAGAACGAATCATTGAGCAATCAGATCCAGGAACTGCAGACCAGCCACACAAATCAACAATCGGTTTATAAGGATATGGCTAATTACTTTTCAGAAATGAAAGCCCAGGATGCTGCTGATCTATTATCCCGCCAAAAGGATCAGGATATAATTGGTATTTTAGGGGAGATGGAAACCAGTAAAGCGGCAGAGATACTGCAGAAAATGGATCGAGAAAAAGCCGCTGCTATTACCAGGCAGATGCTGGCAGTATCACCCTAGTTAGTTACTGCCTTCATCATAACAACTACCGAAAGGAGGTGAACAAGATAAGAGCAGGTATGATTTTACCCGAAAAGGCAGCTACCCAACCCCATGAAGTCAAAACCCGGCCGGTGAAACCGGAATCAGTACCTCGGGGCAGTTTCCAGCGTACCTTGCAAAAGGAAATTCGACGAGATCAGCCAGCTAAAGATCCATCTACCGCTGGCAAGAGGGCGGGCCTTTCCGGTACCGAAACCCAGAACAAATCGGCATCGCAGGATATCGCTGGGGTGAACCCTTCCACCGAAGAGAAAACCGCCGAGGTATTAACAAACCCTGGGACTACGTCAGAAACAGGCACCGCTGATAAGACTGAATCTGCTGCGGCGTTTTTCACTCAGGTAGGTTTAGAAGCAGAATTTACCGAAGGGCTGACAGCAACAGTTCAAGCTCCTCAGACGGTAGCTTTGGGTCAGGAGACTATGGAACCCTCCGAAAGCCAAACTCAATCCGGATGGGGATCCATGCTGGCTCGTAACCAGGCTAGCACCATGGTGAATCAAGCTAGCACTCCAACAACTGCAAACAGTTATGGCAGTACACCTTGGTCGGCAGATGCATCTACAGGGGTTCAGCTTGATACAAACCACCCGGGACAAACCGCTGCCAGCTCAGCGGGTCAGGGAGCCGGTTCAACGGACTTGCAGTCAACACCACTGTTAGCCATAGCCAGTAAGATTGGTGAGGTGAAAAACCCTGAGGAACCCCAGGGCAAAATTGACAGCCAACACCAGCAAACCGCTCGAGAACTGGCGGAGTTGGAGAGCCTAAAACTGACTGGACAAAAAGCACCTGTTATTAGACCATCTGCTGCACCGGAACATGACCAAACAGGCAAGGAATCACGCAGTGATAATACTTACCAGGCAGTTCGTCCGGAAGGACATACATTCAAGTCAGCGGAGTTAAACAGCTCGGTGACAAACAAAACTGCAAGTTTTAACAGCAATGTGGATACCCAGGAAGTGCTGAACCAGATAGTACGCAGGGCAGAACTTATGGTAAAAAACAACCTTTCACAGATGAAAATTGAGCTATACCCTGAGTTCTTAGGTAAGTTAACCATAAAGGTTATGGTGGAAGAAGGGGCAGTTACAGCCAGGTTTATTACCGATAATCATCAGGTAAAACAGATGCTAGAGGCCAATTTAAGCATGCTCCGGCAAACTCTAGAGAGCCAGGGTATGCGAGTTGAGAGGGCTGA
>JAKPGY010000201.1 GCA_029550685.1 Bacillota bacterium | reverse complement strand
AACGTACAAGACCGGTACTTTGTCATTCTATTACGAAAGATAAGGTTTGCCAGGAGCCGTATACGAGGCCCGTACGTACGGTTCTGTGAGAGGGATGTTGCTGCAGCAAGCTACTGCAGCTGCACCCTACTCGATTCTTTTTAGCAACTTTTTTGACACTCTCAGGGGAAGCATAACTGCTTCCCCTTTAATTTTTAAATAGGGTTGCATACCTGCATTAGCAATTATGCTAATCAGCGATATTAAGCAAAATTGTGCTAATTCATTATGGCAATGCAGAATAAATGTCTAAAACCTGTATACACAGAAAGTAGAAGTTGTTTTCGATAAAAACAGGCTGTTCGTGACGACAGTTTGTGATACAATATATTGCATAATAATAATTTCTAACCCCATATTATAATTTTACGTAATATTCGGACTTGTTAGACAAATATTTGGAGGTGTGTGTGTTGCCCGCAAAGTTTTCCTACAATGAAGAAGCTTTGGAAAACCTTCGTATCAGCGATCCTAGTATATTGGACCGTTTGATCGACCACGAATCCTTTAGGGAGAGCAATTTGAAAAAATGCCGCGAAAAAGTTGACAAGCGTATGACTCTGCAGGAAGCAGTAGCCAAGTTTGTTGACGATGGGGATGTGGTGGCTGACTCTGGATTTTCCTATGTACGCACCCCCCTGCAAGCTCAATTTGAAGTTTGGCGGCAAGGAAAAAAGAACTTGCAGTATATCGGTTCTCCTAACACATTAAGTTCCTTTGCTATCTTTGGCGGTGCCGCCAAGTATGCTCACAATTCTTACGTAGGAGCGGAAATGCGTGGTACTGATCGCGCGTTTGATCGGTCAATTAAAGATGGCAGAGGAAAGATTCTGTCCGAATGGGGACATGGCTCCATGGGATTAGGATTTAAGGCTGCCCAATACGGGATGCCTTATGTGGCTTCTCGCCAACTGCTTGGATCAGATATGATCAAATATAATCCCTATGTTAGAGTCACCCGGGATCCCTGGAATAATGATCCGGTAGTTTTAATTCCCGCTTTGCACCCTGATGTGGTATTTATCCACGCTCAGCAGGCGGATATGTACGGAAATGCTAAAATATTTGGGCCAGCGGTAAATGATATCGCTGAGGCTTTTGCTTCCCGCAAAGTCATAATTACCTGCGAAGAGGTTGTTCCGGAGCTTTCCATCCGTTTTGATAACAGCTTTGTCTGTATTCCGTTCATGGTTGTTGATGCTGTAGTCGAACTTCCATACGGGTGTCTGCCTGGATGTTGTCCCGGTTATTACTACTGGGCTAGAGAATGGTGGGAATGGCTGATGCGTATAGCCACCAGAGATGAGGCAGCTATGCAGGACTTCTATAAAGAATGGGTTCTAGACTGCAAAGACCAGTATGAGTTAATAGACAAGTTGGCCAAATTCTTAGGTGGTTCCCGTTACATCGATCACCTGCGCCGTATGCAGAAAGCAGAAGAATACCTGCTTGAAGATAAGGGCGTTGACTTTACCTATACCCAGGTTGTGCCCAAGAGGGATTAGTTGGAAGGAGGCGAGCGTTTTGACAATTGCACCTGCAAATCCATTTGAACAGTTGGCTTATAATGTATCCCTGCAAATACAGGACGGAATGATAGTCTATGTGGGTACAGGTTTGCCCATGGTAGGCGCCATTTTAGCCAAGTATACCCATGCTCCTCATATAACTCTGGTCTATGAGAGCGGAGGGCAGGATCCTTGGGAAGGCCCTATGCCCTGGTCAGTAGGAGGAGCAGCTACCTATCGCCGGGCTCCTATGAGTATGGAGATGGCACATTCCTTTGCCATGGCTGCCAATGGCTTTGTGGACATAGCTTTCCAGGGTGCTGCGCAGATCGATATGTATGGAAATTTGAACACCCACTTCATAGGTGAGAGTTATCATAATTTCAAATCCCGTCTGACCGGCAGCGGGGGAGGAAATGACCTGAGTTCTCTTGCTGAACGTATCGTTTTGGTCGGTCTGCAGGACCCCACCAAATTCCCGGCCAAACTGGACTTTTTGACCAGTCCTGGCCATTTAAATGGTGGAAACAGCCGCAAAGAAGCAGGTTTGCCCGGACTGGGACCGGTAGCCTGTGTGACTCAGCTCGGGGTTATGGATTTTGATCCGGAAAGCAAGCGTATGCGTATTAAGGGCTTAAACCCCGGTATAACCGTAGAAATTGCCCAAGCTTGCACCGGATTTGAACTGCTGGTGCCGGATAAAATCGAAGAAATACCAGTTCCTTCAGAAGATATTTTGAGGGTACTGCGGGAAGAAGTAGATCCGCATGCTATATTTATAGAATTTCCACCGCGTGTAAAATAGATACAGTATGTTTGGGAGGATCGCATAGGTCCTCCCTTTATTTTTGGGTGTACTATATGAGAATTAAAACCCTGCCAAGTAGCAAGCGTATTCCATAGGCTTTAGAATAGTTAAATTACGCAGGTTTTCATCGATCTGACCAAAGGAAGCCCGGGCAGGTTTGGGATTGGCTTCCAAAAACCACACCTTGCCCCGGTGATCAACAATAAAATCTAGACCTAGTTCTCCAATCAAAGGCATACTCTTGTTGATGCACTGGGCAATCTGCAGCGCCAGCGTCTCCATTTCCTCCTGTATAGAGCTTATTTGCTGGGAACTGAAACCTCTATTGGCAAGTATATGGCCTAGGCTTACCGCCTGTCCTCCGGTGTGCAGATTTGTGGTGATTTTGGTTCTGGAACCGATACGTGCGGCTATCCCCGTTACGGACCAAGTGTTGCGGCGATCCTTTTGAATAAGCAGGCGAAAGTCGAAATGGGGTGCACCGCTAACTCGTATAGCTTGCTGAATAATAAGTTGCCGGCCCGATGAAGCTGCCCGCACTGCCTTCCATGCGTCTGTCAGTGAAGTATAAAGGCCCTCCCCCTGGCGGTCATTGGTTTTAACTACAAAATTTTTGTTTCTTTTACTGACCTTAATGATGCCTGCTCCCTGTGAGCCGTTTATAGGCTTAATATATACGGCTTTGTACCTGCTGAGCATGCTTCTAAACTGGTCAATAGAAGAAAATAAGCGGGTTTCAGGAAGGTGGGGAGCAATACTCGCATCCTGAGCCAGCTGCTTATGTACCTTCAGCTTGCTGCCGATATGAGTATTGAAGGTTTTTACCCTGCTTTGCAGCCGAGCTCGGGAAACCGTGGTATCCGGCAGTACAATGTAACGGTGTTTAAAAAAACGGTTATAGCATACATCAGGAAAGGGAAACCAGGTTCTTTTCCAATGGCGCTGGCCGGGCAAAAGATAATATCCATGAATACGATTCTTCTGCCAGTTGATATCCTGGGGGGTAAAGACGTAAGCCAAACCATGCAGATAACGCATACTGTACAGCAGACCGCGAAAGAAACTCTCCTGGGTTCCGAAAGAACCTTTTTGCTGATTGTAAGCATCGGTTAGAATCCCTGCCAATGGGCCGATACGGAGCTTGTCACCGTCCTGGCGGATATTCATTTCCAATCCTTCCGGTATGCCCAAAGCTATAGATAATTCAGGCGATATGGTAATAAGGGGATCGCTGTCCTCTTCAACTACATCCACAAGTACCTCAATGGATTTGTTGCCCAGAGCCAGCCGGCAGATATTATTTGACTCTAAACCCAAGAGGGCGGCTTGATCCGAAGGAAGATGCAATTCTGGGTAATCTTTGCCCATAAAATCCTCTCTGTGTATAGGGATTTATTATATATGTATGTTATAGGTCGCCTAGCAGTGTCAACTAAAGATTACCACTAAATTATCCAAGGATTCCTCCAACTGTTGAGGCGCTCAAGCAAATACACAGGTCATTGACTACCAGGGGACATCATTGGTAATCATATAGGGAAGGCCTTGGTGCCTTCCCTATATGATAATCGTCTTCAATTTGGTGCAAGCAGAGATTAAACCGTAAACCATTATGCCCAGATAAAGGTAAGTAAAGCGGCCACACTGGTAAAGACAACTGCTACGACTACTGCTACCTTGATCACCTTGGATTCGATTCCCAGGGCATCTATGGTAGCTGCTGCATTCTGCAGCTTAGCTGGGGATATTACGCTAGCCAGTCCACCGGCAATGGCAGTTCCGGCAGCGACTACAAGAAAATCGAGGTTCAGCAGTTCAGAAGTGATCTGATTATATTTGGTAAACAAGGCAATGGTAGATGCTTCCGAACCAGAGACAAATCCTCCCAACAACCCTAGAAAGGCGGCTACCGCCGAGTAGGCACCGTTAAACAAATTAGCCGAACCTAAAGCCAGTACCGAAATCATGTTGGAATCCAACTCAGGCGAGCTCCATCCTCCACTCTGGGGGATATAGCCAGAGTACATCATAACATAAGCAATGGAAAAGAAAACTGCTGCTGAAAAGAAGGGCCGGGGAGCCCGTTTCAGCCACTTGGTGATAATTTCTTTCCATTGAGCTTTGCTCGGTTTTAACAGGGGCACCGCTATTAAAGTGCTGATAATCACCCAGGTATAGGCATTCCACAGCATGCGGGTGTTAAGGGGCTTGCCCCCGGGGATAATTTCCACAGCCATGGCTAGTTCCTTAAATAAGAAATTATACAGAGGTGGCCAGAAATTAATAATCAAACAGCATGACACCAGAATAATCCAGGGTGCCAGAGCTTTTAGCAGGGGCATGGACTGCTCAGTGGCAATATCCTGGGGAGTAAGCTGGGAGCGATCCAGAATCGGATGGCCCTTAACAGTTAGGTAAAGCATCATCATTAAAATGGTGGCCATGCCGGCCATTACACCAGTTAATACAATACCTGAACCTATGTGGGCTATAGCCACAGCAGTCAAACCCATGGTGGAACCGGCCAGCAGGCAGGGGATAAATCCCTCTCGCATCTTGGCCCAGCCGCCCACTATATACAGCATGCCAAAGCCAATCATAGTAGAAATGATCGGCATAAACTTCGAAAATACTAAAGCAGCTTCATTCAGGGGGGTACCAGTCATATCTGAAAAAATGACTAAAGCACCGCCCAATAGGGCATAAGTGCACAGAGCATCATAGCCCAGTGCCGGCAGGGCAACCGCTACAAAGGTGGAATAACCCAGAGCGAGCATAATGGGGGGAAGAATCGAAACCGGGGTAGCGCCTACTGCTACCAGCAGCGTACCTATCCCCATATTAATGATCATAATCTGTACGGTCTGATCGCGGAGGGCAATAGTTTTAACAAACACCACAATACGTTTTAATGCCCCCGTGCATTCCAGAAAGGTAATTTGAAATATGGAAGTGACCACCATCAGGGAAACCGGAAAGGAAGCAATGAGTCCTGCCAGGGAAGCAGTTAGGCCTACTTCCAACGAGGTGTTGAAAAATAGATAGGCAATAGCAATAGTAACTATCCAGCCTGCCAGACCGCTTAGGTCGGCCGGCCACCGGGCTATAATAAGCAAGCCCAATACCAACAAAACGGGTACGAGAGTCAATAAGATATCCAATTGTCATCCATCCTCCTGTCCTACACTACTAACTCTACAGGTTCATCTGTGCTTCCTGCCTACTGTACTACTAAGCTACAAGGAAGACCTGATAGAAAGAACCATACGAAAATAATATCATAAAACAATCAATAAGCGGGGAAAAATTTTTTACCTTAAGCCGTGCAGCGATGTTTTCATCTGTCATGGCCTGTGCCACAGGTGACAATTGCTGTGAAAATGGCTTCCAGGCGTGTCATTGAACCCTGCGGGTACACCGGGAGTACCCGCAGGGTGCGATTACACACTTAAGTTTTTTATATGGCAATAAAAAAGCTGGCATATACACTGGGCTTCTTACTGTTTTTCCTCCAGTTCCTTCCAATCGTCTTCCTTGGCTTTTCTAAAGTTTTTAATAGCTTTGCCCATAGATTCTGCTAACTGAGGGAGTTTACCGGGTCCAAAAATGATTAGCACAATAACCAGGATAAAGACTAGTTCCCAGGGACCAAAATTACCTATTAAGCCAAACATATAACCTGCCTCCTTAATAGCCCATGCTCCTATAATCAAACTGCACCGATTTTGTTTTTGGCCTACCACTTTGCAACGATTTATAGTGTCGATTGATTATATAATACCAAATTCGTCGCAAGAACACATTATATTTAGGTGGTTAAGACCGTATCAGTAACTGGCCATGAATTGAATTACCCTTCTTAGGCCTACTGGGAAGGCGAATGAAGAATAATATCCCTGGAAATAATAACCTTAAGAGGTGCATTTGCAGCGGGCATAGGGCAGAAATACCCGATTATATCGCTAAAAGGATGCTGATAATGTGCGGACTAAAATAGCTCAAATTGTTGATTCGGCAGGGAGTATACCCCGGGATATTCTCGCTAAATACCAGATAAAAGAGGTTGCTTTTCATATCTTACTGGGCGAACAGCAGTATCAGGAGAACATTACCATCACCGGGGAGGAACTTTATGAGAGGATGATCAAACAGCCTCAGCTCATTCCCAAGACAGCGGTGCCCGGGGTATCAGATTGGATCAGCGCTTTTATGGAGAAATACGAAGAAGGATATCGCAATTTTATAGTCACCACTATTGCTGAGCCCCTTTCCGCCAGTGTGCAATCGGCCAATATGGCTGCCGGGCAATTTATTCAGGATCATCCGGGGGTTAACATACATATCCTTTCTTCCAATACCTGTGCCTGTGGTCAGGCAGCCTTGGAGATAAAAATAGCCCAGCTGATAGA
>JAKPGY010000012.1 GCA_029550685.1 Bacillota bacterium | reverse complement strand
ACACGGTTAACAACTGTTGAATCTTATACATGAGACCTCAACTCCTTTGGACCAGGAGGGTGCTTTTTCCTAAAGCACCGCTTTTTGAGGTCTCTTTTCTATTCCTGACCTCTTTTTTCCTACTAAAACTTTACACTACCTCGAGCTTATGAGGATTTCTTTTCTCCCTGTTAAGCCGCCTTTTGGCGAAAGGGTTGGGTTATGCCGGATATGATCAGTCCAGTCAGGCAGAGTGCTGCTCCCAAGCGGTATACGGTTTGTACTGCAGTTAATTCTGGGGCGGATGTACTTAGTGCAAAATTGCTTTGTACTACAGCGGTGTAGATAGCTACCGATAGGGCAGTGCCAAGAGAGTAGGAAAGGTTTCTGACTGTAGCGATGAACCCGCCAGCATAACCAGCCTGATCTGGTGTAATCGATCCCATAATAGAGCTGCTGTTAGGTGAGCCAAAGGTGCCTAATCCCAACCCGAGCAGGAAAAGGCCCAAACCAATCCGCATAGGGTTTATAGTTAAGCTTACGGTTGATAAAGTTAAATGAGCCAGAGCCATCATTAAAAAAGCAGCTGATGTCAGCCAAGCCGATCCCCACCGGTCTGACAGGTAGCCGGCAAGGGGTGCGGTCAAGGCCATTATCAATGGGGGAATGGTCATATAAAGGCCTGCCTGAGCCGGTGACAGAGCCAACAAATCTTGCAGGTAAAAAGGAAACAGAAAGTATACCAGCATATGACTGGCATAACTAACCGCACCCAGAATATTGCCATACACAAAAGGCTTTATTTTAAATAGTTCAAAGTCTATCAAAGAAGAAGCACGGCGCTTTTCGACCATAACTAAGATAGGGATCAACAGGATACCAATAATCAGCCATACCTTGTTCATTTGTGGAGATAAGCCTAATACAAGAAGTATGGAGGATACTGCCAGCAATAAAGTTCCGGGAGCATCAAACTTATGATCCCCTGAATTGATATGTACAGCAGCAGGTACCAGGTAACGGTAAGCCAGAATAACTGCAATGATGCCTATAGGAATATTAATTAAGAATATACTAGGCCATCCAAAATATTCGATCAGTAATCCACCCAAACTGGGGCCCGCCATATTGCCTATACCAACAACACTGCCGGTTATACCCAGGGCTCTGCCTCGTTCATTTTCAGCAAAGGAATTGGATACTATACCTATACCGGTTGCCATCATCATACTGGCACCAAAAGCCTGCACTATGCGAAAGGATACTAACAAGAATAGGGAAGTCGCTTGACTGCATAATAGTGATCCCAGGGTAAAAACCAGAAATCCCCAGGTGTATATTCTCTCCATACCCCAATTATCACCTAGTCTGCCAAACATGAGCAGGCTGGCGGTTATAACCAGCATATAAGCATTAATGACCCACTGCACTGCCTCTAACGATACAGAAAAATGCTCAGCTATGCTGGGATTGGCAATATTTAATATTCCTCCATCCAGGGTAGACATAAAAATTCCCAGGCACACAATAAGGAGGGTTTTCCATTTGTTACTAATCCTCAATACCTAGAACCTTTCCTCTTTATAATTCATTACTAATATTATCATTTAGTTCATAGGCTTTGGTAACCATTATCAAAAGCTGGGGGAGTGGTAGGAATGGAATTGTGGCAAATAATTCTGCTGGCCATCATGGCGGAAGCAATTTGGGAAACTCTAAAAATGATATGGCAGAAGGATAAGTTTCATCCGGATGTACTTGGATCATTGATTATCGGGGTAATACTGGCATTATCGACGGGACTTAATCTTTTTGATATGGTAGGGCTGCCCATAATTAATCCTTATTTGGGACAGGTTTTTACCGGGATACTGGCATCGCGGGGGGCCAACTTTGTTCATGATCTGGTGAAGATTGCCCAAGGTATGAGGATACGTGTAAATTCTGATCATTCCTGACCCAAAACCGCAGTAATAACGTCACTTATGAGACGGGCAGCATTTGAGGCAATAGTTAAAGAACCCTTATCCGTACCGATTTCAAAAAGCAAGGCACGAGGGTAGAGGTCTTGGTTGTAACTGCCTCTTCCCATGTAGATACCTCGCATCAAGCCTGGATAGAGCTGGTCAGCAGTAGCTTTCACCTGACGGGCAAATTCCAGGTTGGCACTCATATTAGGGTTGGAACGTCCGATGACAATCATAACTTGAGCAGTTTCTACCCCATTAATTGTGGTAAGATATGACTTTAATGGTGCTGAATCCCGGTGAATATCAAAAACAGCATCGGGACTGTCTTTGAGAAGTTGAACCGCAGTTCTTCGCGAACGGTTATAGGCATTAATATCGTGGGGATTATGATTGTTTTTATTGTGAACTATCGTGAAACCGCTGCGCCGCAGTGCTTCCGCCATGACATCACCAACATTAAGAATATCGCCATCAGGTGGTTCAGCGGCTTTGCCAGAAGTAAGTATATAGGATTCATCATTATGCGTATGATAAATAGCCAGCTTCTTTCCCGAGGTGCGCAATATCAGACTGTTAGGATAGTACAGCGTGGCAGCAGGCTGTGATTTGTTACTGGTTCCCAGTCCAATTTCATCCGGTAATTTTCTGTGGGCAACGGCTTGATTACCCTTAACACCGGTAATAATGTAGTGTATGTCATCGGTGCTGATGAATTCATCATTAACCGTTACCGGCAGGCCTGTCTGCAAAATTAGATTACCATCTGTATCACGAACCGACACATAATCAGTACCGGCTTGGTCATCCAAACCTATTGGCTTGGCAGAACGCGGGGTCATCATGGTATGGGCTAGATATGATATAACCATTACTCCAAGTAAAAGGCCGAAGTATATCCAAAGATATCGCCGCTGTGAGGGTATTTTCATATAAAAACCCGCCTTCTTTCAATGTCAAATCTATTATTTGAAGAAGGCGGGAGCTTTATGCGATTATACTATTTGTTTAGAGGTTGGTATCCCAACTTTCCAAATACTCCTTTTGCTCTTCCGTAAGTTCATCAATCTCTACACCCAGAGATTGAAGTTTTAGTTTGGCCACTCTTTTATCAATTTCCTCGGGCACATTATAGACATGGTTACCCAGTTTGTCCCGGTTCTGAATGACATAAACTATCGACAAGGCTTGCAGGGAAAAACTGGTGTCCATCACTTCGGCTGGATGCCCGTCACCGGCAGCCAGGTTTACCAAACGGCCTTCAGCTAAAAGATATAGTTTACGTCCGTCTGCCATTACAAACTCTTCAATATTATTTTTCAGTACGCGGGTGCTTACGGCTAGGTCATGCAGATCGCCTTTGCTGATCTCCACATCAAAGTGCCCTGCATTAGCCATAATGGCATTATCCTTCATGACCTCCATATGTTCGCGGCGTATAACATTTATATTGCCGGTCACAGTAATGAAGATATCCCCCAGCTTGGCTGCTTCACTCATGGGCATTACCTGGAAGCCATCCATAATAGCCTCATTGGCCTTGATAGGATCAATTTCCGTAATTATTACCTTGGCCCCCATCCCTAATGCTCTCATGGAAACCCCTTTTCCACACCAGCCGTATCCAACTACTACCACATTTTTGCCGGCCACCACCAAGTTGGTAGTACGGTTTATACCGTCCCATACTGATTGCCCGGTCCCATAACGGTTATCAAACAGGTATTTCATGTAGGCATCGTTGACAGCTATCATGGGAAATAATAGGGTATTATTAGCATCCATGGATTTTAACCGGACAATACCGGTAGTCGTTTCCTCACATCCACCGATTATATTACGAGCCTGTTCGATCCGGTCCTTATGCAGCATACTAACCATGTCAGCCCCATCGTCAATGAGCGCATCGGGCTCGGCATCAAGAGTCATTTCCATAAAACGGTGGTATTCCTCCATGCTTTCTCCATGAATGGCATATACAGTAATACCTGAGTCTACCAGAGCAGCAACTACGTCGTCCTGGGTGGACAACGGGTTGCTGGCGCAGGCAACCACATCCGCACCAGCTGCTTGTAAAGTCTGGAGCAGGTAACCGGTTTTAGCCTCCAGGTGAAGACAGCAGGCTATGGTTTTGCCGGCCAGAGGTTTGGTCTTTTCAAATTCAGCTTTAAGTATATTCAGAACCGGCATATTCTGACTGACCCATTCAAGCTTACGATAGCCGGAAGGAGCCAATTCCGGATCCTTAATGATTGAAAGCCGGGATGTTTTAGTCTGGGGCACGGCGTTCATCAATAAACCTCCTTTTGGTAATAAAGTTTTAGTTAAGGCCTACATATAGAACATTATAAGCAAAACAGGTTACAATAGAAACACAATTTGGTAATATTATTTTAAAACCTGAAATTTCGGATGTGGGGAAAAAGTAGTGAAGATACTAATGTTCAGCTGGGAGTATCCACCCCATATGGTGGGGGGGTTAGGTCAGCATGTTTTTGATTTAAGCCGTTTCTTGGCATCCATGGGGGAAACGGTACATATAATTACTCCTCGAGTAGGTACCTATCCCGATTACTGGATTGAGAACGGAGTTCATATACACCGGGTAGGTAGTCCTGCCTGGGAAGGTGAAAACTTTAAGTCCTGGACCTTTACTTTCAACAGTGAAGCAATCCGGGAAGCTGTACGGCTCAATGGCTTGGTAGGCGGCTTCGATGTTGTCCATGCCCACGATTGGCTGGTAGCTTATGCGGGCCGCTCGCTGGCTAAAATATTTGAAATCCCCCTGGTTTCCACTATACATGCCACCGAACATGGCCGTAACTTAGGGCTGCACAACCGGATGCAGATGGAAATCAATGAAATTGAAAAAAACCTGGCCTTAGAATCGGAGATGGTTATCTGCTGCAGTAACTATATGCAGGAAGAAGTCAGTACTTTGTTTGGCCGCCCTAAAGAAGACGTGCGGGTAATACCTAATGGTGTTGACCCTGATCTTTTTACTACCCTGCCCGCTCAACCCCGCTTTAATATCAATGCAGATGATAAAGTGGTCTTTTTTATAGGCCGGTTAGTTCCTGAAAAGGGTGTCTGGCAACTTATTCAATGTTTTCCCCAAGTGCTGGAACGAGAACCTAAAGCGGTTCTCTATATTGGGGGACGGGGACCCCAACAAGCCCAATTGGAAAAACTGGCCCGGGATTTAGGCGTAGATGCCCGGGTCACCTTTACCGGTTTTATTACCAAAGAGGACCGCAATTATGTGTATAACCAGGCTAGAGTAGCAGTCTTTCCCAGCTTATATGAACCATTTGGAATTGTGGCTTTAGAAGCTATGGCCACTCACACCCCGGTAATAGTAGGTAATGTAGGAGGATTGGCGGAAATAGTTGAAAACCGGGTTAATGGACTGAAAGTGACACCGGGAAGTGTGAACGAATTAGCGCAGGCTATTATCGAATTGTTAACCGACACCGAATTAGCTAACCAGCTGCAGGAGACTGGCTATGAAACGGTGAAATCTGTTTATGGATGGGAAGTCATAGCACGATCTACCCTGGATGTTTACCGGGAAGTAATATATAGCAAGAACCGCTTATTAGTAGACGCCTAAGGTTTATTATTAATTAGAGGACGTGTAGCCTTTGAATGCAAGAATCATGATGGTGCTGCACAGCCATATTCCTTATGTTAAAAGACAGGGGAAGTGGCCTTTCGGAGAAGTTTGGCTCTTCGAAGCAATGGCAGAAACATATATTCCATTGATAGTTAATTGGCTGAAACTTGACGAGGAGGGTAAAAGGACCCCCATTACCATGAGCTTCAGTCCCGTTCTATTGGAGCAGTTGAATTCAAAGTATATTAAGCAGGAATTCGTTAACTACCTCAAAGAACGTGAAGCCATGGCCAGAACCGATGAAAGGTACTACCTGTCCCAGAGTAATCAGGAGTTTGCTGGCATTGCTGCCTATTATGCCAGCTTTTATCGTGATATTCGCCGGGATTTTGAGATTGAACTTGAACGTGATATCATTCAAGCCCTTAGATACCTGCAAAATAGGGGACAGTTGGAGATTATAACCACTGCAGCTACCCATGCCTATCTTCCGCTTCTGGATCGTAACGACCTGGAAAGTCAAGTATATTGGGGAAAACGGTTATATGAACAGGTATTCTCCATGGAACCCCAGGGATTCTGGCTGCCCGAATGTGGCTATTTTCAAGGGATAGAGGATGTTTTAATAGCAAACGGCTTTCGATATTTCTTTGTGGACAGCCATGCTATTGAGGGAGGCAAACCACTGGGGGTAATGAGCCCAGGTGGTAGTCAGCTGGAAGTAGAGGTGGAAACTTTTGCCTCTACCGGTCTCAGCACCTACCGGCCTTATTGCGTTGAGAACCGGGATATAACTGTTTTTGGACGTAATTCTATGGTGAGCCAACAAGTGTGGTCAGCTGAGTATGGTTATCCAGGTGATGAAGATTACCGTGAATTCCATAAGATTTCACCTCGTTCAGGTTTTAAATACTGGAGAGTTACAAACCGCAGCCACCCTTTAGACAAAAAACAACCCTACGATCCTGATAAAGCCCTGGTTAAAGTCAAACAGCACGCAGCTCATTTTGTAGGTACCCTGAGGAACACAGGACGTCATGCTGTAGAAATGGGTTTTCCCTCACCATTGATTGTGGCTTGTTATGATACGGAGTTATTTGGTCACTGGTGGTGGGAAGGAGTCAACTGGCTTAGCGAAGTTCTGCATCACATACATAACAGTAATGAACTGGATTTGGTGCTGCCTTCCCAGGTAGGACCCGCTACTTACGAAGCCAAAGTCTTTGAGTCTTCCTGGGGGCGGGGAGGAAAACACTACGTCTGGGAAAACGAGGAGACTGCCTGGATGTGGGATATTATCCGCAAAGCCGGAAAGGAATACCAGAGCCTAAAAGGTATGGAACAAGAAACCTTAATGGGTCAGAAGGCAATGTCCCAGGCTTTAAAGGAATTGATGCTGATTCAAAGCAGTGATTGGCTGTTTATGGTAAGTAATAATCTGACTCGAGATTATGCTATGAAGCGTTTTTTCGAACATTATACTAAACTGCTGCGCCTCACCAATACTGTGCAGAACCAGCAGTTTGACGATAGTTTCCGGGAATGGCTTTATCGCATTCAGTATGAAGACGACTTTTTCAGCTGCCTGTAAATATGGAGGTGTCTTATGAAAGGGCATATCGCCTTTTGTCCCCATTTTCATCAGCCTCATTTTCAACTGTATCGCACTAGGGAAGAGGCTTTTAAAAACTCATATAAACCTTGGCTACAGCTGCTCTCTCAAGCCATAAATCTGGATAATTTTTATATCAATGTCCACTTTTCAGGGCCTTTTTTATACTGGTTGCGTGATACCAAGCCTGAGTTCCTGGACCAGTTTAATACCTTGCTGGAAAGCAAAAAAATAGGCCTACTGGGAGGTTTGGCCGACGAGCCCTTTATTCAGTTGTCATCACGCCCTGATGACGTATTATATCAAATGCAAAAATACGATGAACTGCTGACCAGAGCTACAGGTATAACCGCCTCCGACTGGCAGGGAATTCACTTGGTTGAGCGTGAGTGCGGGGAAATGCTTCTATATCAAGCAGCTCAGGCAGCCCGAAGATTGAAGGCAGAGCCGATATTCTATCTGGATGCAGAAACCTTTTATGCTGCGCACTTTTCCTATCCTGGAGCCAGTGATGATTATTGCATGAAACACTTCGGATTTATTGATCCTGTTGCTAAAACTACTATCAGTCACCTGCCCCATTCTGTATTGTTTTTTGGACTTCGTGATGAAATCAATGGGCAGGAGTTTATATGCTTTCCGGTACACAGCCAGTTTCGCTATCAATTGCTGAAAAGAAATAGCTTTACCAATGAAGATAGAGTAAAAATTAAACCCAAGCATTACTACTTTTATATCAAGGATGCTTTGGAGCAGGCCTATGAACATGTAAGGATGCTGGGAAAATCTTTAGAACCATTGCTGGTTATCTTTGAAGATGCAGAAAAATTTGGGCAGTGGAGCAAGGACCCCCAGGGAGATCGGGAATGGTTACTGGAGTTTTTTACTCTGGTAAACAAAGATCCTGATTTGAAGTTTATTGGACTGAAGGATTATTTTACCCAGCAAGGTTTTCTTGACACTTACCCGGTAAGTTCGAGTCACAGCTATCCGGAATGGGAAAACTGGACCGCCCGTAGGGGGATACGCGGGGTAACTTTTGGTGATGAAAGACTGCGCAAGGTAATTTGTCGACTGCGTGATGCAGAGGACCTCCAGAATCAATTTGAAACCGCTGTACTGCAGAAGCTGGAAATGCAAACTTCTCCACCTGAGCTGGCCCAAGCTGTACATAGCTCTATGTTGGCTTCTCCGCAAAGATACCAGTTGGTTGAAAAGGTATTGGAATATCAATATCCTGACTGGCTGGAAATATATAAAGTAGTCAACCGGGTGCGGCACCTGGTATACCAGGAAGATCCTAAATGGGCCAGCCGGCATCCCAGTTACGGTTCTTCTCCCTTTTATGACATGCAGGGTTTGGCTTATCTGGAATTAGCAATGCGGGCTTTGGCTGAACAATTAAAAGAATTAAATATATCTGATTGGTGGGGCACCCGTTGCAAAGACTGGGATATGGATGGACAGGATGAAATTGTAATCGAAAATAGCCAACATTCCGTAATCCTGGATCAACAAGGCGGTTGCATAATCTACGAGCACGTAATCGAACCCCAGGCAGCCCAAAACCCCAAACAGGCCGGCCAACTGCTGCTTAATGATTTTAAGCGCTTGAGATCTTACAACCACATATACAGCAGTTCTTATCCCCTGGTGATGACTGAAAGTGACAGCGACCTGAAATTTCAGTTTTATCCCGAAGGAGGGAGGCGGGAAGTACCGCGGAATTCCATGCGCTGTTCCATATGGGTAGCCGCCCTGAACCAGGAAATAGCCGTGGGTGATTTTGATACTCGAAATTATACTATTGACTCAGTACAGGTGAGGGAAGGCAAAACACAAGTAAAAATGAGCACTCAAGCGGTTCTGGATTTGATAGGCCATGATTCTATAACTATAACACTGACCAAAGAGTTCCTAGTCGATGAAAACTCTATCCAGGTACAGTTCCATGCCTATACGGATCGAATTATGGATAGCTTGCAGTTCTATATGGTTCCTGAATTAGTGACATCTGCCGCTCCCTCTGATGAAGTGAATTTTCAGCCCTGTGCCTGGCTGGGAACGGTTCCGGCTGAGCAGGGCGGTGATGTCACCGTCTCGCTCCAGGACATTGTATCCCTAGATAAAGATGGTCTCAGATATTTTAATGAGGAACAAGTAATTGCAGCTTTAAGAGGTTTGGACTACTTTTATCGGTTGGATAGTGCTGATGGATCCAGCTATTATAATATGATCAGGTATAAAATGGATGGGTATCATCAATTGCAGCGCTTGGAAATCAGACCGGCAGTAAGTAATTATTACCGCGACTATGTGTTTGCTGAACAAAGTCGCCTCAGTTACCATACCTCAGGTCTAATGTTACGTCCCTGGATACCATTTGATAGGGGACAGGCTTCCCTGGTGGTAAATATTACCTGGGAGTTTCAGGCTGAGGGCCATCAGGATTGGTATAGGGAAGTATTTAACTTGATTAGGGGATATATTGGTTGAATAATGCAGCAGGAGGAGAAGGTATGATTTTAAGAGAGTTTTTTGATTATTATTTCAGCGTGGTTGATCCAGAGGTGCTAAGTATTTACCAGCAGTTAATGCCGGGGGTTAGTGATCTGGCCAGTAGTTATGAAGAGATTTTTTCCCGTAATGATGATGAGGCCATTGCATTTTTGCTGAAGTTCCATCGCGTCACCTCGGATCTGCGTAATCAGAATCCTAGTCAGGCTATTCTGTTTAATGTACATAATAATGTTTGTTTTCCCTTTTTTGTTGAATACCTGTGGAAGGTTATGAATCCCGAGGACCGGCAAAAACTAATTAAAGAGGCAGGGACTACGGACCTGCCGGAAATTACCAAGCAGTTAAACGATGATGTGAATTTGCGTAATTGGTTTCGAAAAGAAATTGGCTCCCATTTAAGCCAGCAGGATTTATTTACTCTTAATGAGATCATTGCTTTGCAGAATTTTTCCTCGGGAGGAGAGTATTCGTTTCTTAAATATGTTTATCCAGATATTCAAAAACTGAATGGTAAGGTTCTGGATGCCGGGTGTGGCGCTGGTTTTGCAACTTTGGTGATGAGCCAGTATGCTTCGGTGTATTCCATAGATGCCTGTAAGGCTAGGCTGGAAAGAGCTATGGCCCTATCCAATATGATGAAAAAAGGGGAGAAGACCATATTCCCCAGGGTTATTGACCTCATAGAAGAAGAACTGGGGGGTATTCAGGTAGAATGCGAATTCCCGTCTGCCGATGACCTCCTGGCAGGTACCTCCAAGGAAGTTACTTTTGTAGAAGGTAGCATTGACAATCTGCCTTATCCAGATAATTATTTTGATGCTGTCAACTGTTTGGATGTATTGGAACACACCTATAATCCAGAAGCAATTGTGGAACAGTTTGCGCGGGTGCTAAAACCGGGGGGACGGGTTTTTATCACTGCTCCTACTCGCTATGGAGAAGTGGAACAGCATATCCACGAAAGCATAGAAGGAACACTGTTTCCAGCTATGCTGCATATGCACCACTTTGATCCCCAATCTTTGACAGAGATGTTTGAACGACATGGATTCAAGACTGTCGAAATTACTCCTTTTGACTTTATGAATTGGGAGGAGTTTATGGAAATAGCTAGCCGTTCCCCGGAACGTGAATTAGCTGAAGAGTTAAAAGCTCAGCCTTTTGATCAGGTTGCCTTGCAGCTGTTCGCCGTTTTTGAAAAGATTTAATTATTTATTTCCATTTTTCCACCCAGTAATAATCTACCTCTTTAATTCCGAAATCTTGCGAGTTAATGAGACTCCAGTAATCGCCTGAGCCATGATAAACGTCAATCCAATAGGGAGAATCGGGATAAAGACGATAATTAACATCACCGGTATCGATAACCCGTAGGGTGGAAAATGATTCACCATTAATTAACAAAGGTTTTTTCAGATAAAGCACGGTGTCATAAGGGATTATAGGCTGGAGCGAATCACCACCTGCATTAACCGGATAGCGGGGATGAACGGCTACAGCACCGAAAAAATATGGCTTGCCGCTGGATGAAAGAACATTGCCTGCGTGATTGGTATAGGCAGTAGCTTTTTGATTCTGTACGGAAAAAATAACATACCAGTCTTTTTCCTTTTCCTGGGGAACGGGTTTTTTCTCGGGTTCGGGCTGGGTTAACCACCATATTAATGCGGTTAAAATGATTAGTCCCACCACCGTGGCTATGGCATATAGCCTGTATTTATCTATCCTCATGCAATCATTTCTCCTTGGGGAATTTTTATCAGTTTTTCATTGAATGTTTATTATCATTCTTTAAGCACAGCTGAATATTTTACCAGGTTAATATATAACCAGATATTATAGTAAGACCATTTGATTGGCATGGTATAATAGCATAGAGCTGGTAAATCAGGAGGAGGAACATATGACAATCAATTTAGGGATAGATACAGCTCTTTTTGAATACATCTGTCAATCCGTAGAAAACACACCCTTTTATAAAATGATGGGGATTTACCTTACTGCGCTTGGACCAGGAGAGGCTGAAATACAATTGAAGGCTACGCCTCAACATACCAATCCTTTAGGTCTTTTGCATGGCGGGGTTCTGATGTCCATTGCTGACGCAGCTATGGGAAATGCCATTCGCAGTCTGGGTATTAAAGGAGTTACTGCAGATTGTTCCACCTCTTTTATTGCCTCAGCCAGTTTGTACGGCTTGTTGCAAGCCAAAGGGAAGGTAGTAAAAGCCGGCAAAAGATTGGTTTTTGCCCGCGCCGAAGTTTTTTCCAATGGGCAAATGGTGGCTGATGTTAAAGGTACCTTTGCCAATGTGGGAACCATTGATCCAGGGGAAAAGAGTGACCAGCATGGATAATCAACTGCTGAAAGCATCTCAATACTGTTTATTTACTTTTGCCACCACTTCCTACGCTCTAAAGGCGGAGCGGGTTTTAAAAGAGGTAGATGCTGATTTTATGGTAGTGCCAACTTTAAGGGAGATTTCATCCAGCTGTGGTTTATCAGTTAAATTTCTCCCGGATAAATTGGAGCAGTATGCATCTGAGCTTAAAAACCGGCAGGTGACCATTGAATCAGCATATCGAGTCCAAAGAAATGGACATCGTAACACCATAGAAAAACTAGATTTACAGTAAAATATAAGTAAACTGGGAAGCTGTTTTAGTTAACGGCTTCTTCTATTCTGCTCATTGATAAGTTTATAATAGATGCAGTTTCAATATCATGAAGAGAATGGATAACAACGATGAAGGATTTTACTCCTGAAAATATAACCGCCATATTTAACCCCGGTGGGCCTATGCAAAAGGTGATACCCGGGTATCATTACCGCAGTGAGCAGGTATCCCTGGCCAAAGAAGTAGCTTGGGCACTGGCCAATAGTGAATTTTTGGTGGCAGAAGCTGGTACTGGAGTAGGCAAAACTTTAGCTTATTTAGTACCTGCTGTTTACTGGGCAGTGCAAGAAAACGAGCGGGTGGTAATAGCTACTCGCACCCGAGCATTGCAACAGCAGATAATGGAAAAGGATATTCCTGCTTTACGACACATACTGTCTTTTAAGTTTGAAGCTGCGGAAATGAAAGGGCGAGAAAACTACCTGTGCTGGAACAAATACCAGAGCATTCTGGGAGGACGCCGTAGCCTGGAACCTGAAGAAGCGCGTTTTATCGAGACCATATTAACCTGGGCGGAAAGAACAGGTACAGGTGACCGCATGGAGCTGCAGCTTCCCGGAAATATGATGAAACACTGGTCATTGCTGGCTGCCGATCGTTACTCCTGCCGTAAAGACATTTGCAAATACCAGGATAAATGTTTCCGGCTTAAAGCTTTGCGGAAGTGCCAGAAAGCCCACCTGGTGGTTACAAACCATTCCCTGCTGTTATCTGATATAAGCGTGGAGAGAAGGCTGCTTCCTGAATATGAATGTTTAATTATCGACGAAGCTCACAGTTTTGATCGGGAGGCTTTTGATAAACTATCCTGCGTATTAGACCGGTTCCAAATCCAAAGATGGTTTTCCGGATTATATTATCGCCAAGTTACTCATGAAAGGGGTTACTTGCAGGCTTTACGGAGTCGTTTTCCCCATTTGACCGAGCCTATTAATCATATCAGGCCTATGGTAGAACAGGGGGCGAAGCTGGCTGAAGCAATATTTGGTAAACTGGATAACCATTTGGATCCTGGGAGCGAGCAATCTAAGGTTATTACCCCCTCCGATTTAGCCAGCAACTGGATGGCAGACATTTATAATACTTATCTGGAATGGCAAGCGGGTCTGAGCCTGCTGTTGAAACACCTTGAAAAGCTGCACCAGGAACTTCAGGGAGAAGAGGAAGCTGGAGATGTACTAGCTTATATCATGCAGCTGAAAGATTTTTCCGATAAAGCTTTTACTCTTTTTGAAGAAGATCTGGAACGTAATGATCGGCTGTTGTGGTTGAGTGTCAGCCATGGTAAGGTACAAGAACTCTGCTCCTCTTTGTTAGAAATCAATCATGAATTGGATACCAGACTCTACCAGCATGTTTCCAGCTTAATAATGGTATCAGCTACATTAACAGTGGAAGATTCTTTCGATCATATAATCCGCCGCTGTGGTTTGTCCCGCTACCAGCAGGAGGGCAGAATCCGAACTCTCTTGGAGCACTCACCCTTCTGCTATGAAGAACAAGCTTCTCTGTTAATGGTGGATGACATGGTATATCCATCCCACGAACAGTTTAATTATCAAGTGGCTGACGCTCTGGTAAACATCGTAGAAACAGTAAAAGGGCGGGTAATGGCTTTGTTTACTTCCCGGAAAGCACTTGTAGAGGTCAGTGGCTTACTACGCCCCCTGCTTGAGGAAAGAGGAATAAACCTTCTGGTACAGAACGAAGACGGGGATTTCGGAACATTAATGGAAGGTTATGTGAATAGTGAAAAGGTGCTGCTTATGGGTTTGGAAACCTACTGGGAAGGTGTGGATTTGAAGGGAGATCTGCTTAAGTGTCTGGTAGTTGTTAAACTTCCTTTTCGATCTCCCTCTGACCCTTATGCCAGCGCAGCAGAAAAATACTGCCGGTTTAACCGGTTGAATGCCTTTAATTATTTCATGCTGCCCGATGCAGCAGTCAGATTTAAACAGGGGATTGGACGACTTATTCGCAGTGAAGAAGATCGAGGAGTGGCCATTGTCTTAGACAGTCGTATTGCCAAGCAGTCTTACGGAAAAATATTCCAGAATAGTAGTCCCATATCTAACCAAATCACTATTAGTCGCAGTGAAATTGCCCAGCAGGTGGAAAGATGGATATAAAGCCGACTGGCATAGCCTCCAGAAGTAGGGAACC
Organism: Bacillota bacterium; assembly: GCA_029550685.1. GTDB lineage: Bacteria > Bacillota > Syntrophomonadia > Syntrophomonadales > Syntrophomonadaceae > DTU018. The sequence goes on along the minus strand of JAKPGY010000012.1, from coordinate 10,402 downwards.
TTTTGTATTCAGTTTTCATATTAATAAACTAACTCTTAGCTAAAGCATAAGGAGGCCATCAGTGTGAAAGTCTATTACTTTAGGATTCCCTTATTCCTGCGCAATCTGTTACTTAAAATCTGGAATTAAACCAATGTAAAAAACTTGTTCCTTATTCCAGAGGGAGATAGATGCCAGGGGGGTCAGGCCAATGCCATGTTTTCGATGGATTGTGGGTTTGTGCCTGATAGCAGTGGGGCTCTTGCTCCTGTACCTATCATAAAAGATTAGAAAATACTAGAGCCGGGTGCAGCCGGCTCTTTTTGAATTATTATGCTAATAATCCTGACCCCTCTGGCAAATCAACAGCTGTTTAACCTTCACTAAGACCTATACCTAGTATGCCTCCCAGACCTCCAGCAGTAAGAGTTATAGCTAGCATGCTCAGAAACGACTTGAAGCTTATCAACTCTGGCTGGAATCCTATAGTGGCAATGACCATAAGTATAAAAAATGCTATCCCCATAGTCATTCCTCGTACCAGCCCTTTGCTGCCATAGTGACGACTTACTGAGCACCCAGCTCCAAAAACGGTTAATATTATAATCATTTTTCCCAGTGTTGGCAGGAGTGTTTCTTTAATTCCGGTAAAGTATACAACAATTGCGATAACCACACAAAGAAACACTGACCAAACAAGAGCTTTACCAATCACTTTGAGTTCAACAGATGCTTTTCCGCTCAAAGGCAGCACCTCCTTATTCTGAAAAATATGAATGGCCGGCCATTAATATGACTACAAAACAGCCCCACCCCATAATACGAGTGTCATATTCGGATGATAGTTGTCGCCATAGGAGAATCTTGGTCGATAACTATTGAAGCGGTTAAACCTGGCATAGACATGTATAAAAACGGGATGGGGGAGGCTTGTTTGAATCAACTGCTATTTTGGAGCATTATGGCAGGTGCTTGCACGTCCTTGGGAGCTGTTCTAATGTTTATCAAACGTCGATGGAGTAATGCCAGTTTGGCAATTTTCCTGGGATTAGCTTCCGGGGTAATGATAGCCGTGGTTATCTTCGATATGATCCCTTCTGCTCTGGCATATGCCGGATTTGAATCAGCTATTAAAGGAATAGCAGCCGGCTTATTGGTTCTATATATATTTGACAGGTATGCCTTAAACCGAATATCTAAGGGTGAGACTTTGATCGGGCTGGGCTATTTAATTATGCTGGGAATTGGTATGCATGATTTACCTGAAGGGATGGCTATCGCTTTAGGACATGAAATGAAGGCTCGTACTGGCATGGTAATAGCTCTAGGAATCGGCATTCATAACATTCCCGAAGGAATGGCTATCGCTGCTCCTTTAATAATGGGAGGCATGCGCCGCTTGCGAATATTGGCACAAACACTGGTGATTGGTATTATTACCCCGGCAGGCACAATAGTCGGGTTGGCCATAGCCAATATCCTGCCTTTCCTGTTACCGCTAATGCTAGGCTTTGCGTCGGGGATAATGCTCTATCTAGTGTTTTTTCAGCTTTGGCCCCAGGCAGGTTTGCAGGATCGCACTACCCGTTGGTATGGGTTTTGGTTGGGGATGCTGATTATATTTATAGCTACTTTTATTTAGAACTGCAAAAAGAATACTGGTATAAAAGGCAAGAGTCTATCTTAAACTAAGCGAAAAATGTGTTAAGGAGAGCTTCTATTGAATTGGTTGTACATTGGAATTGCTGCCTTATCAGGCGCAGCTATGGCACTGCAGGGAACCTTTAACGCGGCTCTTGGCAAAGTCCTGGGGCTGTGGGAATCGACACTGGTGGTACACCTTATTGGCACCTTGGTGGCCTTGTTAATCCTGGTAGCAGCAGGAATGGGCTTTCCAAACCTGGGCAAGCTGGGTCAGGTGCCTTGGTGGGCTTATCTGGGAGGAGTATTAAGTGTTATCATAATTTATGCAGTGGCTCGTTCCATACCGCAAATTGGTGTGAGCAATGCTACTACGGCTATCATTGTCGCTCAGGTATCAACAGCAGTTTTGATAGACTGTATGGGTATTTTTGGTGTAAAGAAAATTGATTTTCAATGGATAGATTTGTTGGGAATCGCCTTATTGGCTATAGGAGCACGAATCCTGCTTGTTGATTGAAGCAAGCCCTCAGAAAACTGTAGGGATATTAATCAGCACCATTATAACTGCAACTATTATTGTGAGGATACCAATGATCCCGCTCCAGAAGGGAAGGGGATATAGAAAGTTGGCCAGGTCCAGGTAATAACTGACCAGGTCTTCTTTTTTTATGTGATCTAATTTACGGGCTGCCAGCACATAATTGATATAGGTATAAGCTACTAACCCTAGACCTATTACAAGAATAATCAATCCTGCTTTCACTACTTTACCTCCCATCATTATACCTAAATTATAATCATAAATTGCCGGTGACAAAAGGATATCGCCAACTTGTATTTCAAGAGATAAATTGGATACTAAATCCTGTTATAATGAATTAATACCTATGGGTTCCCAAGGAGGTTGTGGGATGAAAGTAGTACATATTACCGGCCGGGCTGGCAGCGGGAAAAGCCGCTTAATCTTCCAGCAGATTAAAGCCCATTTAGATCAGGGAGATGGCCGTAAATTAATATTATTAGTTCCCGAACAATTCACGCTCCAATCGGAGAGGGATCTGATCCAATATCTACAACTTCCGGGTATCATGCAGGTAGAAGTATTGAGTTTTGACCGGTTGGCGGAGCGCATACTCGAGGAAGCAGGCGGAAAAACCCGCATAATGATTGACGACCAGGGCCGCCATATGGTGTTGCGCAAGATTATCGATGAATTAACCCCTCAATTGACGGTTTATCAAAAGGTTGGCCGTCAGGATGGCTTTGTCCGTTATATAGGTACCTTCCTGTCAGAACTAAAACACTATAATATAACTCCAGAAATGCTCAATTTGGCTACAGAGAGTCAGGCCGGAACCCTCAGAGACAAGCTCCATGATATAGCTTTGATTTACAGGCATTTTAATAATTATTTGGGTACTCGCTATTTGGACATAGATGACCGCTTTAATCTGGTGTTAGATAGAATTCATGCATCTAATTTTTTAAACAATAGTCTGATATGGCTGGATGGGTTTACTACTTTCACTCCCCAGCAGCTTAGTGTAATACACAAAATGATGCAGATATGTGCCCAGGTAACCTGTGCTTATACCCTAGACCAAAGCCCGGAATGCCGTGATAAGGACATTTTTGAGCCCTCCCGCCGGTCCTATGATGCGGTTAAAAAATTAGCCCGGGATCTGAACTTACCCCAGGAAGATATATTCCTTTACGGTGACCTGGATGGTCGCAGTGCGGTGCTGACCCACCTGGAGCGGGAAATCTATGCATATCCCCATCGAACGTACTCCCAAGAAATATCTGGTTTGCGTATTTTTGCTGCTACCACTATTTATCAGGAAGTGGAACAAGCTGCTGCAGAGATTATTCGCTTTGCCAGGGAGAAAAACTTGCGCTGGCGGGATATTATGGTGGTATGTTCCGATATGGACCGGTATGGCCATTTGATCAGCCGCACTTTTCAAGAATACGGCATTCCTTTCTTTGCTGATATCAAACGTAATATTATGACTCATCCCTTGGTTGAGTATATCCTGGCTTTGCTGGATATAATCTTGAAAAATTTCCGTCCTATGGATGTATTCCGGCATCTTAAAACCGGATTAACGGATGTACAGGTTGATGAAGTAGAACTACTGGAGAACTATGCCATAACTTATGGAATTAAAGGTGAACAGTGGAAACAGGAGTTCTATCTTGGAAATGACCAGCCTCTGGAAGAATTAAATCAGTATCGCACCAAGTTCATAAACCCGTTAATGGAGGTGGAACAGAGCATACGCCGGGCTTCCACGATAGGAGAATATACCGCTTGTTTATATAACTACCTTGAAAAACAGGACATATTTGCCCGCTTGGAAAGCTGGATCAAGGAGTTAAGAGAGCAGGGCAAATATGAACAGGTATACGAACACACTCAGATCTGGAATATTATCATGCGAATATTTGACCAGACAGTTGATATCATGGGAGATCAGCCTGCTACGGTAGCGGATTATCGTCGCATCCTGGAAGCAGGATTTGCTTCCTACCAATTAGGGCTGATTCCTACTACAATCGATCAGGTTTTAATAGGCAGTATTGATCATTTAAAAAGTCGTGGTGTTAAAGCCCTGGTGATACTGGGAATGAATGACGGTCTGATTCCCAGTTCATTAGCAGAAGATGGACTAATTCTGGAAGAAGAGCGAAACCAGTTGTTTGATAGCGGTTTAGAACTGCCCGGTGGAAGGAAGCGAAGACTGGAAGAAGAACGTTTGTTGATCTACAGCATCCTTGGCAAGCCTTCTCAAGAACTATGGATATCCTATGCCCTGGCTGATGGGGAAGGCAAATCATTAAGACCATCAGTATTAGTTGATCGCCTAACTAGATTGTTCCCTGAGTTACGTGTGCAAAGCGATGTTATCCAGGATCGGGAGCAACAGTTGAGCATGATTGGCCCTCCTATGAGCACTCTTAATCACTTAATATACCACATCCGCCAGTACTTGGATGGCCAGCCAATAGAGGATTTCTGGTGGCAAACACTTTATTGGTATCAGTCTCAACCAGACTGGCAGCCGGTGATGGACCGGATTCGCCGGGCTCTGTTTCATAGCAATTCGGTGCCTAATTTAACCAGTCAGGGTGTACAGACGATTTATACGCGTCCCTTCAGAAGCAGTGTATCAAGATTGGAACAGTTTGCTGCCTGTCCCTTTGCCCACCTGGTACGATATGGACTTCGTCCCCGGGAACGCCGGGAGTACACGATAGCCATACCTGACATAGGAGAACTGATGCATCAATGTCTGTATTCTTTTGCTCAGGAAGTAGCCAGTCAAGGGCTGGATTGGAACAATTTAGATGCCAACCAGTGTGACAACCTCGTAAATTCCATAATGGACACTTTGGTAACCGAATATGGCGAAGGCGTATTCGTTAGCAGCCATCGTTATCGCTATGCCACCGAACGGCTGAAACGTATGGGAAGGAATACGGTTAAGGCAGTGGTAGATCATGTGCAAAAAGGTGATTTCCAACCTGCTGCTTTCGAGGTGCGCTTTGGTTCTGGAGGTCATTTTCCTCCTATTACAGTAGAATTGGCAGATGGAAGTACTGTATTGCTGGAAGGACGTGTAGACCGTATCGATATCCTGGATGATGGTCAGAACAGCTATGTAAAGATCATAGACTATAAGACTGGCCGTCAGAATTTGCGCCTGGACGAAGTATATCATGGATTATCTTTGCAGCTGATGGTATATCTTCAAGCTGTTTTACAGCAGGCTGGCTATTGGGGTCTAAAGAATACCAAACCGGCTGGGGTTTTTTATTTCCATATCCAGGACCCATTAGTGAGAACTGACCAGATGGTTGCTGAAAAAGTGGAACAAGAACTCCGCAAGCAATTTCGCATGAAGGGTCTGGTACTCAAAGATGCCCGGGTAATCCAGAGTATGGACTGTGAGATAAAAGGAAATTCCCAAGTAGTACCGGCAGCAATCAATGCTGATGGTTCGGTACGGGAATCATCTACAGTGGTGGCAGAAGATGAATGGCCCTTACTGCTGCAACATGTTGACCATACAGTAGCCCACCTGGCCCAGGAAATAATCCGGGGAAATGCTGCCATCGAACCGTACCGGCGCGATAAGGACAGTGCCTGTACTTACTGCCCATATCACTCCATATGCCAGTTTGACCCTCTCTTTGAGGGAAATCAATATCGCTATATTCCAGATTACAGTCCAGCTCAAGTTATGGGACTGATCCGGAAAGAGGTGAATTAAGATGCCCCAATGGACCTCCCAGCAGCGGCAAGCTATTGAAGCTAAAGGCAGCAATTTGTTGGTGTCTGCTTCGGCAGGATCGGGAAAAACCGCGGTCTTGGTACAACGTATCATACATATCATAGTGGATCAAAAGGTTGATATAGATCGGTTGCTGGTAGTAACCTTCACCCAAGCTGCTGCAGCCGAAATGAGAGAACGTATAAGTACTGCTCTTATGGAATTAATTGAACAGGGAGGATATGACTCTCACCTGCGCAAACAACTCCTGCTCATAAATCATGCCCAGATCAGCACGATTCATTCCTTTTGTAATGAGGTAGTGCGCAATTATTTTCACCTGATTGACATTGATCCCCGATATCGTATTGCGGACCAGACCGAAGCCGGATTGATAAAAATGGAGGTTCTTCAAGAGTTAATGGAAGAACAATACGAACAAAGTGATCCTGGCTTTCTGGAACTGGTGGAGATGTTTTCCTCCAGCCGCGATGATGCTCAACTCCGAGATCTTATTTTACAAATATACGATTTTATACAAAGCCAGCCCGATCCATTGAATTGGCTGTGGGATAAGATACAAATGTTTACCGGTAACAACGATCTGTTCACCAAGAGTAATTGGGCTACAGAAGCTCGCCGGTTAATACTGCAGCAGTTACAGGCTGCAGAGCAGTTGGTGGAAGCAGCTTGGGCTAAAAGTAACCTGCCCTACGGATCTAAAAGATATTTAGAGGCCCTGGAGATTGATTTACAGCAGATTGGAGAACTCCACGAGATTTTAATGAATAGTGACCTGAGCAACTTCTATGATGTTTTAACCAATTTAGCTGCTCCTCGCTTGAAGCCCGCAGAAAAAGATGCTGACCCTGACCTTTGTGAGGAAGTTAAGGAACTGCGTAAAGAGGCCCGGGATATAATCAAGCAGATTAGCAGTGAACTGCTTCCCCGGCATCCTGAGCAACTCCTTCAGGAGATAAACCAATTGCACCCGGTTATGTTAGCTCTATATCAACTGATAGAAAAGTTTGCTGATCAGTACTATCAGCGCAAGATGGAGAAAAGTTTGCTGGATTTTAATGACCTGGAACACTGTGCTTTATCCATATTGCGATATCCTGAGGCAGCTCAATATTATAGGGAACGTTTTGAATATATTTTTGTGGATGAGTATCAGGACAGTAACCAGGTTCAGGAAACCTTACTGAATCAGATTAAGAGACCGGACAATCTGTTTATGGTGGGAGATGTAAAACAAAGCATTTATCGCTTCCGTTCATCCGACCCGGGTTTGTTTATAGAAAAATATCGTAATTTTAAAGTCAACAGTGACAGTATTGACCGTCGCATCAATCTGGATCGAAATTTTCGGTGCAGCCGGCCAATAGTTGATGCGGTAAATTGCATTTTCAGTCACATCATGTCCGAGCAGCTGGGAGAGGTAGAATATGATGAGGAAGTTAAACTGGTTCATGCCACCCAGGAAAGACCCCTGAGTCAAGCTGCGGTGGAAGTTTTGATAGTAGACCGTGATGCTGAGGCTGACCCTAATGATGCAGAGGACCTCTTGGAAGAAGCGGATCAGATTGAAATCGAAGCCCGGTTAATAGCGGAACGCATCAAAGAATTAGTCAGCCAGCAAGTTTATGATCCCCAGCTGGATCAATTCCGTTTGATCAATTACCGGGATATCGTGGTTCTAATGCGAGCCACCAGCAAGTGGGTGGGGGTATTTCAAGAGGTATTCCTGGCAGAAAATATCCCCTGTTATGCCGATGTTAACAGCGGCTATTTTGAAACAGTGGAAATAGGTATCTTTCTCGACCTGCTGCGGTTGATTGACAATAAGCGCCAGGATATACCCCTGGTGGGAGTTATGCGCTCCCCGGTGTTCAATTTTACAGTAGAAGATTTGATTGAGATACGGTCTTGCCGAACTGAGGGGAGCTTTTATGAAGCAGTAGAAGAATATATAAGACATCATGATAATCAATTAGGAAACCGCCTGGAAAAAATGCTGGAGCAACTTAATGAGTGGAAAAAGGAAGCTCGATTTTTGCCTATGGATGCATTCATATGGAAAGTTATGCTGGAAACCGGATTTTATCATTATGTAGGAGCCATGCCAGGGGGAACCCAGCGACAGGCTAACCTGCGCATACTTCATGATCGAGCCCGTCAATTTCAAAATACTTCATTTAAGGGCTTGTTCCAGTTCCTGCAGTTCCTGGACCAGGTACGAGCCAGCAGTGGGGACATGGACATGGCTAAAACTCTGGGTGAGAACGATAATGTAGTGCGGTTAATGAGCATCCATAAGAGCAAAGGCTTGGAGTTTCCTATAGTCATAGTGGCAGGTATGGGGCGGCAGTTTAATTTACGAGATTTAACCCATCCGCTGCTTATGCATAAGGATTTGGGACTAGGGCCGAGGTTTGTTAACTTGGAACTTAGAGCTACTATGGATACACTTCCGCGGAATATTATCCAGCAAAAAATACGCTGGGAAAACTTATCGGAGGAGATGCGCATTCTGTATGTAGCTTGCACGCGTCCCAAGAACAAACTCATTCTGGTAGGTTCAGTAAAAAACATTGACCGAGCAGTAAAACGTTGGGCAAGACCTCTATCTGCGCATCAACTTGCTCAAGCCAGGTGTTTTCTGGACTGGATTGGACCAGTAATAATTCGCCATCCCGAAGGTGTCCCATTAAGAGAGCTCCTGACCACTGACTGGGAAGAACCCATACTTCAGGATAGCTGTCTATGGCAGGTGGAGGTATTGAACCGCTTCCACTTGAGCAAGAATTTGATACGCAAGAGACAAAGAACCATACATGTCGAACAACTATGGAGTGCAGCAACAGAGATGGCGGCATCAAACGATGAAGATCTGGTAATATCCATCCTGGATTGGATTTATCCATTTAAAGATAGTGAAACCCTGCCTTCCAAACTATTTGTAACTCAGATTCGGGAGGAATATGGACCTGATCGCAAGCGGCTGACGATACAGATCCCTGAGATTATTTCACAGCCCGATTTTATCCAACCTGCCAAGCGACTTAATGCCCTACAGCGTGGTACCGCAATGCACAAAGTCATGCAACACCTTGATTTGTCAAATATGGATGGTTCCCTTCGGTCCATAGTTAACCTGGTGGAAACCCTGGTGGAACGGGAAATAATTTCTCCCTTGGAGGCAGAAACCGTGGATTTGGAGGCCATTCAGATATTTATAAATTCTGCTTTGGGACAACGCATTAAAAAGGCCTCCCATGTGTACCGGGAGGCTCCCTTCAACTTGTTGTGCCCCGCTAATGAGGTCCTGAACGGGGAAAATACCAGCTATGAGACTCTATTAGTGCAAGGTGTCATAGACCTTTACTTCGAAGAAAATGACGGCTTAATTTTGGTTGATTACAAAACCGACCGTCTTACTCATTTTAACCTGGAGCAACGTCTAGAACATTACCGTAAACAACTTTACTGGTACCGGCGTGCATTGGAACAAATTCAAAAGAAACCGGTTAGGGAAATGTATCTTTACTTTTTTGACAATCGGGAACTCTTACAACTGCAATAAATATGTTTGATAAATACAACCTGTTTATATTGTCTGCTGGGCTTCCTCGCGGCAAAGAGCCCATTGATCCCGGGCCATCTTTTCGATGGACGGGTTAGATTTTATGTTTTTATGGCTTATGACCAGGTTGAACCAGTTTATTGCCTGCTGGTACTCTTTTTCCCGCCGATACAGCTCGCCGATCAGGTAAGCTACCTGCAGTTCATTCAAGTTGCCTAGCTGATAGGAGTCATGATAAGCCTGTAAATAATACTTCAGTGCCTCGCGACGGTATTCAGTTTCGACTTGCGAATGGTTTGCTTCCCGGGCCACCCAGGCTGTACCCAGTAAAAGCCCTGCCAATTCACCAGGAGATACTTTTTTAAGCTGGGCCGTACGAACGGCTAGTTGGAAACACTGCATAGCTAGCTTAGCATCACGTTCACCGCCAAAGTCAGGGCGGTTATCTGCCTTCAGTGCTTTCAAGGCACGAGCAAGCTGTACTTGCTGTTTGTCTGGAAGGTCATTATTGAAGGTTGAATTAGATGCAGCGTATTCACAGATAGGGCAAACGATAATAGAGTAGTGCAAGGGGCTGTGACCGCGGTATATCACGTGAAAGTCTGTTTCGCGTCTTTCAACATACACTGCCGATGAACGAATACTGTAAGACTTAAAAGAAGTTTTACATATTGGACAAGTGTATTGTCTAAAGAATAAGGGGTTATTGTTGCTCACATTATTCATCTCCAATAAACTAAGATAATAAAGACATACTGTAAATAATATCCATGTATGTTAATGCTACCCTAAAATTAGGCCAGATGCTGGGGAAAAAATAGGCCACCTTACTATTCCAATCCTGTATGATTATTGTTGGCTAACACAATCGTACGGGAGGAAAGGAAATGATTAAGATGGCCCAATTAGAGCATAT
>JAKPGY010000151.1 GCA_029550685.1 Bacillota bacterium | reverse complement strand
GAGGGGAAACACCCGTTCCCATCTCGAACACGGCAGTTAAGCCCTCCAGCGCCGATGGTACTGCGTAACACGTGGGAGAGTAGGACGTTGCCAGGATTAATTATTTTCTGACGAAAATAATTAATCCTTGGCAACGCGTTGCCCCCCTGCGGGGACTACTCATTTCAATTTCCTTTGGAAATAGATTATTAAGGTTGCCGGATGAATTATTTTTCGGAAAGATTGAGCATTTGAACCGAACGAAGTGAGGAATTCAAATGCCAATATTTCGGACTCCGAACGAAGTTCGGAGCTTCATTAAATGCCAGCAGGATCTTTTTGTGGCGAAACGCCATTAATGTTGCCCCCCTGCCGGGGACTTCACCCTTTAGGCACTCCCGATGTCCTCTCCGGTCATATTAATATTGCTGATGTGCCTCCAATTGGTTTCGCGTTATTAAGGATGCAGGATTTATTTATTTTCTGATCAAGTGCCCTTTGTGTGGCATGCAACCATTCGACAGGGAACCTCCCTTGATACTATAACATATTGACATATATATTTCGAAAGTGAGATATTTATAATGAAAACAAAATATTCAAACACGATATTATAAAGGGGAGGTCAGATAAATGATTGAAGAGGCACTGGCAATGTGGAAAACATTTGAGGAAAACGTATTTACAATTCCCCAGGCTTTGTACAACAATCAAATGGCTATGGGGGGAAGGCCGGCTCAGATGTTTAATGATGGCGGCAAATGGCGAACAATAACTTACAATGATTTAGTAGCTGGTTGTGAAAACATAGCTTTGGCCCTGCTGAAATTAGGTATTAAACGTCACGATTTATTAGCAATTAAAGCTGCCAGCAGTGCTCGCTGGACCTGGGCGGATTTAGGTAATATGTTCGCCGGTGGTGCTACAGTGTCCATTTATCCGACCCTATCCCGGGAAGAAACTATAGCAATAGCAAAACATAGTAAATTCCGTTTGTTGTATGTAGATACCGTGCAGAGGTTTTACGAAGTAATGGGCTATCTGCACGAAATGCCTACTGTGGAGTATGTGGTTTGCCTGGAAAAGGGTTTCCGTGGTGATGGGAAAAAAGTCTTTGGGCTGGGTGAATTAATTGGCATTGGCGCTGAAGAAAGAAAGACCCAGCTTAACGCTTTAAAGGAACGACTGGATTCTATAAATGGTGACAGCCCTGCAGCTATGGTCTATACATCAGGAACAACTGGCAATCTGAAGGGGGCTATGCACTCTCATCGCAGCATACTATATGCCGCCATACGCGGCTATACCCACCTGGCAATCTACGACCGTTTGGAAAACTCCAATTGCGTAAGTATGATCACTTTACCGCTCTCTCATATCATGGAAAAAGTAAATGGCTACTACGGCCCGCTTACTATTGGTGGAATGGTGGGCTTTGCCCAATCTCCGGCCACCTTTATGACTGATTTGAGTATTATTCGTCCCACTTGGATTACCTGGGTTCCACGGCTGTTGGCCAGGATGTATTCCACTATGGAAGGGGCTTTTTGTGCTACTGAATCTGGTAAGAAGCTGTGGGACTGGGCAGTTGATGTAGCAGTCAAAGCCACTTATGCTTTGGAAGATGAAGATGGTTACATCAACACCACCATACCTTACGAACAGCAGTTGGAAGGAGAGTTACGTGAACAATGGAAGGCGGCCTATAACTCAGTCTACTGGAGGTTGCATCATGCCCTGGGAGGAAGGATGGTGGATCTTAACATCGGCGGGGCTTATTTGGACGAGGATCTTCATCGCAAATTAGTAGGAATGGGAGTATATATAGGTTATGGTTATGGTTTGACCGAGACTGCAGCTGGCGTAGCTGAATCAGCCCCCAGTGCGTATAAGATCGGTTGGATATCACCTCCCAATCCCGGTGTGGAATTCAAGCTCGACGAGGATGGGGAACTTTTAATGAGAGGTAATGGAATAATAACTGAATACTACCAAGATGAACAAGCGACGCGAGAATCCTTTACTGCGGATGGCTGGTTTAAGACCGGGGATATAGCCGAAATGGACAAGAGGGGTTATATCAGAATCGTTGACCGCAAGAAATCCATAATTGTCCTGGATACAGGTAAAAATGTAGCCCAAGCTCGTATCGAAAGCCTGTGCAGTCTGAGTCCATTACTGGATCAAGTGGTGGTTTTGGGCCAGGATCGGAAATATATAAGTGCCTTGATCGTCCCTAATTTTGAAGTTATTTTGCATGTATTCCGCAGTCAGTCCCTGCCCTTTGATGAAAGTCAACTGGAGTATGGCGAAGTAAACGGTATGCGTATATGCGTTAAAGTAGGGGAAGACATCATCAACAATCCCATGGTAGTGGCACAGATACAGAAAGAAATTGATAAAGTGAATGAGAAACTGGATGATTTTGAGACCATAAAGAAGTTTAAGCTATTGAATCGAAGGTTATCTGAAGAAGCTGGCGAGGTCACCCCATCCGCTAAGATTAAAACCAAAGTGGTAATGGAACGCTACGCTGATATCATTGAATCTATGTATTAAGCCATCCATGCTCCATGAGAGTATAAACATCCAGAAAAGTTGCCTCGTATTTTTTGTCGAACTTACTATTTAGTTTAGTATAAATATTGTATAACTCCCACAAGCACACATTGTGGGAGTTTTTTTCATTTGGCTAAGGCAGTAGTCAATTTGTTGCAGGCGATTTGAATTAAGATATTGTATAATAAAGAAACGTAATATGAATGTACGGAAGAACATTTATTAAAGGTGGGGATTTAAAACATGTCATCGAATTTTATGCACTACAGCCGAGATCATAAATTTATTTTGAAAGAATGGCTGGATCTGGATGTAGTACTGAACACGGAACGTTTTAAGGATGGTTACTCGGTGGACGACATCGACTTTATTCTGGATAATGCTTTGAAGGGATCTAAAGAAGTCATTGCGCCCACTATCGAAGATTCTGACCAAATCGGGGCTAAGTATGAAAATGGTAAAGTGGTTACTCCTGCATCTACTAAAGAAGCGTATTTTTTTATTCAGAATAATGGGTTTTGCGCCAGTAACTATGATCCCAATGATCCATCGGCAGTTCCTCTGTGTGTATTATGGTCCATGCTGGAATATATCATTGGAGCCAATCCTTCGCTAGGTACTTTGTATCTGGCCACCGGCGGTGCAGCAGGCCTGATTGAGGATTTTGGCAGCGAAGAACTGAAAAAAACCTATCTTCCTAAGATGTACAGCGGGCAATGGGCTGGGACTATGGCTTTAACTGAACCTGCTGCTGGCTCTGAGGTTGGCAATATAACTACCCGTGCCATTCCCACCGGTGAACCGGGTGTATACAAGATTAAGGGCAGTAAATGCTTTATCAGTGGTGGAGATCAAGACATCACCGAAAATATAATTCACCTTACTCTGGCGCGTATCGAAGGTGCTCGCAAAGGAACCGCTGGAATATCGCTTTTCGTAATTCCCAAGTACCTGCCCGATGAAAATGGCAATCCTGGAAAGTTTAATGATGTAAGCTGTGCGGGTATCGAACACAAATTAGGTCTGCATGGGAATCCGACCTGCGTGATGAATTTCGGCGAAAATGACGACTGTATTGGTTTTCTGTTGGGTGATCCTCCGGGTGAAGATGGTGTAGGCCAGGGAATGGCTCAGATGTTCAATATGATGAACGAAGAACGGCTGATGACCGGGCTATCTGCCACTGCATTAGCAGCAGTTGCTTATCATAATGCGGCTGATTATGCCCGTCAGCGCATCCAGGGTAAAGCTACTGCTAATCCCAAGGGCGATCAAGTGGCTATAATCAACCATGAAGACATTCGCCGCGGTCTTATGTTCCAGAAATCCATGATCGAAGCTTTCCGCGCTATGGCAATCAGCACTTTTTACCTGGTGGATATTAAAAAGAACAGCAATGATCCGGATAAAGTACAGTGGGCCAGTAACATATCTGATGTTAATATTCCGCTGGTCAAAGCCTTTTGTTCGGACTATGCCCTGGAGTGTATAAGTGCTGCCCTGCAAATATATGGCGGATATGGTTTTTCGGAAGAATATCCAGTAGCCGAATTATACAGGGATGCCCGGATATATCCTATCTGGGAGGGTACCAACTATATACAGGCTATGGATCTGGTAGGTCGCAAGATGACTATGAGAAAAGGCCAGGTTTTTGCCGATTGGCTGAAACACATTACAGATTTTGTTGAAACTAACAACAGCAACCCTGATTTTGCCAGGGAATTTGAATTGATGAAAAAGGCCCAGCAGCAATTTAATGAAATAGTGGACATCCTTAATAACTGGCGTAATGATGGTAAAGAGTCACAACTCAAACTATTCGCCACCCGCGTTCTGCATGCGACCGGAAAGTTATATGCAGCCAAACTCTTGTTGGAAATGGCACTATTGGCTCAACAAAAGCTGGCCGCTCTTGATAAGGATCACTATGATTATGCTTTCTATCAGGGAAAAGTTGCTTCTGCCCGGTTCTTTGTCCGCAATATTTTACCTGAGGTAGGAGCACTGGTTGATATATTAAAGGAACAAGACTGTACGGCCATAGAAGTTGAAGAGGCAGTGCTGGGCATTATCAGCTAAAAAAAGGAAAGCCGGGGTTTAATGACCCCGGCTCAGACTGTCGAAGAGGTCCATTAAAGGTTAGAAGTTCGAGATTGCCACGCCCCTCCAGGGCTCGCAATGACACATAAGATGGCCTTCTGGTATGTCATCGGCCGTTCCGGCACTGCTGATGTTCGCTGTCGCTCACGGCTAATGTTGCGAGGAGCGTAGCGACGTG
>JAKPGY010000149.1 GCA_029550685.1 Bacillota bacterium | reverse complement strand
ATTGGGAGAATATCATCCTTTTCCGCTAATTCCCTGCAGATAGTGTCTACCCGCTTTTTGTTCCCCTTCGGGTCGTCTTTGTAGGGGTGAGATATAAATACCCTTTTCATTCAGCCAGCTCCGCCTTTTGTCCCGTGAAGTTTTCCCACCTTTTGATTATGACATCACAATATACCGGGTCTAACTCCATCATATAGCAGGTACGGTTTAACTGCTCGGCGGCAATCAGCGTAGAGCCAGAGCCGCCAAAAAAGTCAATTATGATATCTCCGGACTTGCTACTATTCTCAATCGCTTTTGCGCATAGATTTACAGGCTTCATTGTCGGGTGTTCTCTGCTCGCCATCGGCCGGTCAAACTGCCATACTGTACTTTGATTGCGCCCGCCATAAAACTTATGTGCTGCGCCTGGTTTCCATCCGTAAAGTATCGGCTCATGCTGCCAATGATAGTCTTGACGCCCCAACACAAATTGCTGCTTGACCCATATAATACATTGTTTAAGATCCCAGCCCGCCTCCTTGAACGCTGCCCGGAAATTCAGGCTCTCTGAATCGGCATGGCATACATATATAGGCGCCCCTTCCTTTGATTTCTGAGCCATATTCTTGAATGCATCAAGGAGAAAACAATAGAACGCATCATCCGTCATGTTGTCGTTCATTATCTTTCCTGCGCTGCCTTTGTAGTCCACGTTGTAAGGTGGGTCTGTGAATATCATATCTGCAAGCTGGTTTTCCATTAGTTTAGCAACTACTGTTTGATCTGTTGAGTCTCCACATAATAGACGGTGCCTTCCCAGTATCCACAAATCCCCCGGTTTTGTTATCGGTTCCTCTGGCGTCTCCGGCACTTCGTCCTCGACAATTTCTTCGGGTACATGGAGCTGGGCCATTAAATCCTCAATCTCGCCCGTATCAAAGCCAGTAAGCTCTAAGTCAAATTCCCCGGTGTCCAGTTCCTGCAGTAAATCTTTGAGCTTTTCATAGTCCCAGTCAGTCTCTTCCTGTAGCCTGTTATCCGCTATAAGATACGCCTCCGCCTTTGCACCTTCCAGCGGTAAATAAATAACCGGCACTTCTTCAATGCCGGCTTTCTCTGCTGCCTTTAACCTGGCATGCCCCGCAAGCACATAACCATCTGCCGATACCAGTACCGGATTAGTCCAGCCGTATTCTTTTATACTCCGGACCAGTTTATCTATAGCGCTATCAGGGTGAACTCGAGGG
>JAKPGY010000143.1 GCA_029550685.1 Bacillota bacterium | reverse complement strand
GTAAGGAGGCTTCAGACTGTCAAAGAAGTCTATAAATGGTTAGAAGTTCGAGATTGCCACGCCCCTCCGGGGCTCGCAATGACACATAAGATGGCCTTCTGGTATGTCATCGGCCGTTCCGGCACTACCGATGTTCACTATTGTTCACGGCTAATGTTGCGAGGAGCGTAGCGACGTGGCGATCTCTTTTTAGCAACTTTTTTGACACTCTCACGCCTCCTTTGGTAAGGAGGCTTTTTTTATTGGCCATCTTGTTTGTTAACTGGGCCTTACAGTAGTAATAAATATACTGAATATTTGTATATTTCTCTATCTTCAAATCATGATGTTTATGATAAACTTATTATACATCGTAATATTTATTAAGGGAGGAAATGGAATGGTTCAGCGAGATCACATGAAAGTACGTAGTATACCTGAAATGTTCAACGAGTCCATAGTTCGCTATGCAGATCGACGGTGCCAATGGTTCAAAACTTCTCCCACTACCACTGACTTTCTGACTTACTCCGATGTAGGGATGATTGTTAAAGACCTGTGCGGAGGGTTGCTATCGCTGGGGCTTAAAAAGCAAGACCGTGCCGCTATCATGTCATATAATTGTCCCCAATGGCTATGGGCAGACTTGGCAATTCTAACTGCCGGTGCCGTTACTGTAACCATTTATCCTTCTTTTTCAGCTAATGAAATGGAATATATAGTAAACAACTCAGGATCTCGGATTTTATTTGTTAGAGATGCTGACACTATCGAGAAGGTTTTGGAACGACTTGAGGAAATGCCGACTTTAGAAAAAATTATTCTAATGGATGAGACTGTGTCGTTGCCTGACCATCCTGCCTTTGTGTATTTAAGCTCAGTTCGGGAAGCCGGCAAACGCTATTTGCATAAAAATCGCTATGCATATGAACAGGCCTGTGACAATGTGAAATTGTGGGATTGGGCTACCATAATATATACTTCTGGAACTACCGGGGATCCCAAAGGAGCCGTGCATACCCATCATACCATTATGAATGCGGTTCAGGTTGACAATGCGAACTTTGCCCACAATGGTTATATGGTTACCGAGGAAGATGTTTTTCTCTCCTTTTTGCCTCTTTCCCACTCCTATGAACGCCAGTGCTGCCAATTCCAGGCCCTGAACTGCGGAGCCACTATTGCTTACGCTGAGAAACCTCAGACTGTTGTGGGCGATTTGCAGATATTTAAACCGACTGTCTTTTGTTCAGTACCACGTATATTTGAGAGAATTTATATGGCGATCCGCGATGTTGCTTCAGCAACTCCTGAGGGGAAAGCAGCATTTGAAAAAGCTATGGATATTGGACTAAAAGTTGTTGATGCCCGCAGTGATGAAAACGGTTTTGTGGATATGGGATTTGATATTGATCTGCTGGAAGGTCTGCCAGAAGATTTGCAGGAGCAATATCGCTGGGCTGATCAAGCCGTATTTAGTAAGGTAAGAGGTTTGCTGGGCGGAAACTTCCGGGTTTCGTTCTCAGCATCGGCTAGTTTGTCTCCCAACCTGTGGAAAGCTTTTGCTGCTATGGGGATTCGCATCTGTGAAGGATACGGATTAACGGAAACCATGAATGCTATAAACTTCAATAACTTGAAAGCAGTTTTACCAGGTTCGGTTGGCCCCACCACTTATACCCACGAACAAAAAATAGCTGAAGACGGTGAACTGCTGGTGCGGGGCAACAATCTGTTTATTGGGTACTTCAATAATGCCAAGGCTACTGCAGAGGCTTTCACCGAGGACGGCTTTTTCAAAACAGGTGATATAGCAATTCAGGTAGCCAACGGGTACTACAAGATTGTTGATCGCAAGAAGAGCATCATGGTTCTGGATACCGGAAAGAACGTACCCCGGGCCAAGGTGGAAAGTAAATTTGCCACAGCCCATTATGTGGAGCAAATCTGTGCCGTTGGTGACGACCGGCCTTTCGTCTCAGCCATAGTGGTTCCCAAGTTCGAACAAATACTAGCTTTATTAAAGAGTCGTGGAATCAACTTTGATGAGAGTCAGATAGTTTACGAAGGTGAAGGTGTGGAACGGGTATGTGTAAAAGTGGGAGAGGACTTTACTTCCCATGAAGAGGTGCGCAAGCTTATTGAACAGGATATTGCTGAGGCCAATAAACACCTGGAAGATTATGAGACAATCAAGAAGTACCATATTTCCAACCGCCGTTTCCTGGAAAGCTTGGATGAAGTTACTCCCACTCTTAAAATCAAATACCGTAACATAATTAAGAACTTCAGTGAAGAGATAGCTGTCATTTATAATAAGTAGAGATAGGCAGTTCAGAGCACTTGCCTGTGAAAGCAGGCAAGTGTTTTTTTACCTTATCTGTATTTTTCAACCTGCCCACAATAAGCATGATTGAATTTGTAATATAATAGAATCAACTTAATATTTGCAAGGGGGGCCAAACATGAGTTATCTGCCTCTTTGTATAATCGGAATTGCCATACAGGCTGCTTTTATCCTGGTGGAGAACAGGAAAAAGTATGTTCCAGCCGTCATACTTAAAGGCAGCGCTGCAATGGTATTCATTATCATCGGAGCATTGAGCGCTCAGCTTACAAGCAACCCCAACTTCGCAAAGTTAGTGGTTATCGGCCTTATACTTGGCGGAATCGGTGATGTGCTGCTTAACCTGCGCTTTGTGTTTGAGAAAAACGGGCAGAAAATATTCTTACTTGGCGTAGTCTCATTTTTAAGCGGACACATCATGTATCTTGCTGCACTCATCCTGATATCCAATAATTTGCTGGTGAGTCTGATCTGCGGAGTGATTGCGGCAGCCCTACTGCTGCGATGGATTTTCAGCAAGATCGGCGAAGTCCAAAAAGTTTTTAAAATATTCGGCTATGTATATATCGGCGCTATCGTCCTAATGACTGCCGCAGCAATCGGCAATCTCGTTTCCAATCCCGGTTCAATGGGTGCTCTGCTATTTGTTATGGGTGCAGTATTATTTACAGCCAGCGACGTTATTATGATCTTCAACACCTTCGGCGGTACACAAAAATTCTCCATGCGGGCCGCTAACCTCTCTTTGTACTACCTGGGTCAACTGCTGATTGCCATAAGCCTGCAGTTTATCTGATATGTTTGTCCTGCCGCGCGTGTCATGGGGACTGGGTTATTTCGTGTTCACTTCCACTTTCTTTATGTCAGACAATGAAAAACGCCCGGGTAAGTCCCGGGCGTTTCAGACTGTCAAAGAAGTCTATTAATGGTTAGAAGTTCGAGATTGCCACGCCCCTCCGGGGCTCGCAATGACACATAAGATGGCCTTCTGGTATGTCATCGCGAGGAGCGTAGCGACGTGGCGATCTCTTTTTAGCAACT
>JAKPGY010000130.1 GCA_029550685.1 Bacillota bacterium | reverse complement strand
CGCGGCAACCATCGGTAGTAGCCAGGCTTCTATAGACAAATTAGCCCAATCCATGCGTTACGCCGGTCCTGCTGCAGCTGGGTTCGGGCGCAGTCTGGAAGAAACTGCAGCAACACTAGCTTTGTTCTACAACATGGGCCTTACAGGGGAAATGGCCGGGACGAGATTTAGAACGGCATTGTCGGCATTGGCACACCCGACTGGGGACACAAAGAAAGCCTTGGCAGAGTTAGGGATAAAAGCTTCTCAAGTCAATCCGGCAATGAACTCTTTGGCTGATATAATTGACTTGTTAAAGGATAAAGGCGTCGATACGGCTATGGCTATGCGTATATTTGGCCAGGAGACCGGTCCTGCAATGGCCAGCCTTATTGCGCTGGGCGGTAATGCATTGCGGGATATGGAGCGACAACTAACTGGCACAAATAAGGCTTTAGAGATGCAGGAAATACAATTAGATACGCTTACTGGGGCGCAGAAAGAGCTTCAATCTGTATGGGAATCGGTAAATATCACTCTTGGAACACAATCTATTCCGGGACTGCGACGGTTGGTGGAATGGTTAAAAGAGACCATCGGCAATGCAGATGATTTGGCAAAAAGAGTAGGCGATAAACTCAACCGGGCTTTCGAGTGGTTTGCAGATATACTGGAGAGCGAAGCATTTCAGGAAGCAGATATAATTGGGAAGATGATTATGCTCATTGAAGAAGGCGCGCCTGAGCTAACTAGGGCAGGAGTGGAAGTCGGTAAAGCGTTAGGTGGAGCTATTGGAGAAGGATTATGGGACGCTATACAAGAGGACCCGTGGACCGCTATAGTTTTTGGCGTGCTTGCAGGTTTGTTTGTCCCAGGGCCTATTCAGTTGAAAGCTGCGATAGCGGTATCAATTATTGCGGCGCCCTGGGTTAAAAAGTTTCTAGAATGGATTGTCGAAAAAGGGGAGATTGCTGGGGAGGCGATCGGTAAGCATATCCCCGGCACGGGGCACTATACCAGGGAACGCCTTGCAGAGTACGAGCGGGCAAAACAGATGTTGGAGGAACGCAGCGCTGTTACTCCTCCAGGAGAACCATTATTCCCGGGCACTGAACTTAGGGCAATGCCAAAAAGAGCGATAGGCGGTATTTACTCCAGGCCGCATACGGCACTGGTAGCTGAAGCAGGACCGGAGGCGATAATTCCCTTATCGACACGAATGAGGGCTAGAGCTTTGTCGCTGTATGAAGAAACCGGCAGGCGATTAGGGGTTAGGCCATATGCAGAGGGCGGTTTTGCTGGAGCTTTGACACAGAATCGGGAACAGAAAATCCCGGTTAGTTTTACCCCTTCTCTTGCCACTCCAGGACCTGCTACCATTAATCTCAATTTTGACCTAACAGGTCTAGTAAGACAGGTGGTAATTGAGAGCCGAGATGACATAGACAATGCGGTTGATAGGATTACAGACACAATCGCAAACAACTTGCGTGCGGTATTCCAAAACATGACAAAATAACCTGATCAAAAGATAAAATGCCTGC
>JAKPGY010000123.1 GCA_029550685.1 Bacillota bacterium | reverse complement strand
AGTGTTTTACGAGTAATTTCGTCAATGGGAGCGTGAATGTTCATAAAAGGCATATTCAGTAGCTTCGCCATGCCCACAACGCGTGTGAAGTTCTCTGTTTTCGACTGAATGTGCAGATCCACCAGTTTATCAGCAATGGCGCTGTGAGCTTCCTCAGCCGGTATGCCTGCCTGCATCATGAAGGTGGCATGCCTCTTGTAAATATCTTCATAGCGTAGTGCTGCATTGGGTGGATGATGTGCTATGACCAAATCAAAACCCTGTTGTCTTGCCCACAGCAGTTCTTCCACGCCAATATCAATACCAAAAAAGACGTTTTTGATACCCTGCCCTTCAACGTATATGCCTGAGTCAGCTGGTTCGACCTCCAGCTGAGACATTTCCATTGCCAGTTCCATGATTTCCTGTGTAGTCATCATCTATTTGCACCTCCTAATGCTCCCACAAAAGCCTTTCCAAGTAATGGTCCCACAATGGCACCTACCAACCCCTGGAATGCGTTGCCAGGAATCTCTGCTAAAGCTGCTGCCGTCCCGTACATGAAAATCTCCACCACAAAATAGCCCAAAACCATCACAGCGGGGCCCACAACCCAGCGCCAGTCAAACTTTGCTTTCACGTCGCTGGTTGACACAATGTAACCTTCCGCACTCTTGATTAGGAAAGTCCAAGGTGCCCAGTGAGCATAACCCCCCAGCAGGTCAGCTAGAGCGCTGCCCAAACCACCTGCAAGCCAACCTAAGCGTTTCCCGAGCACCATAGCCACGGCTATTACTGCAGCATCACCAATGTTTATGTACCCCTTG
This sequence comes from Bacillota bacterium, assembly GCA_029550685.1. Classification (GTDB taxonomy): domain Bacteria; phylum Bacillota; class Syntrophomonadia; order Syntrophomonadales; family Syntrophomonadaceae; genus DTU018. The sequence continues at coordinate 266 of JAKPGY010000123.1, read as the reverse complement.
GTGAGTGGATGAGGAATCCTTATGAGCATGGTTGCCACAGTGACAAAAGCAGCTGACAATGCAGTCAATGTGATCTCGCGTGTCCCATTGTTGTTGTTCAAATGAATATCACCTCCCGTCACTCGTTAGTGCTATTATAATCCTTAAAGGTATAAGAAAATGAATATGCACAAGCGACTCGCACCACCACAAGAAGTTGTTCGCCTGCTCATGGAGACATATCCTTTTGATCCATATGGCAGAAATGATCCAACCAAAGTACTGCT
>JAKPGY010000119.1 GCA_029550685.1 Bacillota bacterium | reverse complement strand
TTTCGCAAAATATCCATGACCAGGTGGAGAAATTCAGCCAACTCCCTTGTTAATATGGCACTGCCAAATAGCTGGTTTGATGAGATTGGACTTATAGACATAGGTAAGTACAGGACCGGGACTTTGTCATTCTATTATGAGAGATAAGGTTTACCAGGAGCCGTATACGAGGCCCGTACGTACGGTTCTGTGAGAGGGATGTTGCTGCAGCAAGCTACTGCAGCTGCACCCTACTCGATTCATTCAACTTACTGTAATCTAGTTCGAGATCGCCACGTCGCTTCGCGACCTCGCAACAATAATTGTGAGCGTCAGCGAACATCAGTAGTCCCCGAAGGGGGCGATGACAGGGTCAAGTTTTCGTTTATAGTGGCCTGTTATTCAGGTGATAATTGCTGAGAAAATAACTCTAACCCATAAATCGTGTGGTGACGGCAGGTCCTAGGCAGGCAGGTAATAGTGCTGGTCATCACAGATAACCTGTTTCTGATCAACTAAATAATTAAGGTGAACCATATCCATGATATATTCATACAGCAGGAAAACTTGCTGGGGAGGAGGCAGCTTTTGGTATGTGGGCAGGCAGCGGGCAATTTCCTTTAGAGTATGGTGCCCGCGACGGATGCAGTCCAGAATACGCTTTTCCCTTTGAAAAATGGTGTCCCGGTAAGCTTTAAGGCGAGCTGGGACCTGTTCTTTGATGATGGCCTGGCCATGACCGCTGACAATGAAACCTGGTTTGAGGGAAATTAACCGTTCCAGAGAAGCAAGCAAGTCAGCAATAGAACAGCTCAGGTTACCGTACCAGGGACCAAAGGTGGAAAGATCCAAATCGGCAGTAAAGACAAATTCCTGCTCAGGAAAGAAGAAGCCGCAGTGCCCCGCCGAGTGCCCGGGAAGATGCAGGACCTGGACCTGAATATGGCCAAACTCGAATACCTGACCCTCTTGTAGAGGCCCGGTTACCTGGATAGGGTGGTAGTGAATAGCATCCAAATACAACTGGTGCATACGTTGGTCAGGGACTAAAAGGTGGAACCCGAACTCCTGCAAATAGGCATTTGCTGATTCTGCCATGGGCTGATCAGCGGGGTGCATAAGGACCTGAGAGGCTTTAAGAGAAGGAGTTAAAAAACAATGATCCAGATGCCCGTGCGATTGCAATAATAGATCGATAGTTCGTCCCTGTAAAAATTTCTTGCCATCATCCGGGGGACTGGAATCAATCAAGCCGGTGCGGTCATCGTTGATCCACACACAATTACAGTAAGGAAACTGAAACTGTGGTAATTCCAGCACCGTAATGCGCCGCGAAAGCCTGTGGATCAAGAACCGCTCACTCCTTTCCCCTTTTGCATTTCATTATACTATATACTATATATAATAATATAATGATGAAACCCTGGGAAAATGCACTTCTAGCGGTTAGTAAACACTGGCCAAAGGGGCATCATTATCTTGGATCACCTGTTGGTTGGTATAGTTTCTGAGCATTTTGCGTTCAATATAGAAACGGTCTGACAGGGGATCATATTTGATGGTGTCTGCAGCCGTGGGACCCTGACCCGGCCTTATATACAAAATAATAGCTGAGTAAGGAACTAATTGGTCCGTATATAAACCACGTAGCCCCGCTGCTCCTGAGGAACCAGGATTGAGTATGATCGTACCTTTCACCAGCTCAATGCTTTGTTGATGAGTATGGCCGGTGACAATCAGCGGATAAAGGCCGGCCAGCTTTTTAGCCACTCGAGGATTATGCACCACCACCAGGTCTACGTCCGGATCAGGAGGAGCTGCTAACATTTCCTGAACCTGTCGCTCCAAAAGTCTATTCCATTCCGGCTGGTCAGCAGATACTTCCTTACTTGCGGAGAGCGGGTCAGCGTTGCCCAGTATCTGCAATCCCCGCACATTGACGGCCTGACCATTTAAAATAATACTGTTTTTCATGTTCTGTACAAATTCAATGGTATCAGCGGAGTCATGATTACCGGGGGCGAAAACGTAAGGCAGATCAATTTCCATCAGTCCTTCGGCCAAATGAGTCTCCAACGGGGAGCCAAAATCGGTTAAGTCACCGGCATCAACAATCAGGTTAACCCGGAATTTATTAGCCAGGGCTTTGATGAACTCAATCCCTACTGGATTAGACTGCAGGTCGCTGACCAATAGTACTTTAAGGGTGTCATCTTCCTGTTCAGGATTCCCCAGTATGGATAAGCTGTTAACGCTGGAAAAAAGCTGCCGTATGTTGCTTACTAACGAATGAGTTTGATCTTCGACTTCCTCAAGGCGTTCCAGCAGTTCTCCTGGTTCGGGAATAACAGCAGTAGCCAAAGAGATTACTCCGGTGTAGCTGGGTTCCCGAAAGGAGTTAATATCGTAAGTTTTTATGCCGTACCCCAATACGGAGGCAAAAACCAGACAGCCAAAGGCGGCAGACAAAATGGCATAGCGTAACGGTGGTCTCCATAGAGCCAGTACTAACACCAATGCACCGGCAAAAGCCACTCCTAATTGCTGCCAGGCAAATCCATAAAGCATGCGAGGCATATTTTCACGCAGATTAGATAAAAAACTGATGCTGTTTCCTTCCGAAGACAGCATCCTTTCGGCCAGATCAGTTCCGATATATTGAAGCTGGATATGAAAAGCCAGGGGTGAATGGTGAGTAGGCGCTGCAATGGTGCCCAGGGGGGCCAGGTGAATAACGGTCTCGCCATGCCAGGCAGGCTCGACGGACATTTTTAGAGACAGTCCTTCCACATCGTAAACCTTGCTGCCCAGCAGATGCACACCTAAAAAGGCACCGGCTACCGCAGTAAGCAAAACCGCTAAAATAATGAAAATACGCAGAGAGGCTGGGTTAGGCCGATGGATTAGTCTTAGCATGAATAATCTCCCCAACTTTAATATGTAAGACCTAACCAAATTACACGTATCTATTGTATCATCTAAATGGCTTTAAAGAGGCTAGCAGGTTATTCCAAAAAGAGTGTTAGTGTAATATTTACGGGAGGTTGTCATGAAAAAACAATGGTGGAAATGGTCACTGCTTACGATCCTGATCATTCTGCTGCTGGTTCAACCAGGGCAGGCTGCGGAAGTTGTACAGGTAGAAATGAATGGTCTGCAGGTAGAATTCGATACCCCGGCGATCATCAATAATAACCGGGTAATGGTACCTTTTCGTGGGTTAGCGGAATTATTGGATGTGCAAGTGGAATGGCTGGCTGACAGTCAGACCGTGGTGGCGGTTGCGCCAGGAGCTCAGATAAGGCTGCAGGTTGGTAATCAGACCGCTTATCAAAACCAGCAAAAGATCCAACTGGATGCCCCCCCTTTACTTACTAAGGGAAGAGTTTTGGTACCTTTACGCTTTTTCAGTGAGGCCTTTGGTTGCCAGGTAGCCTGGAAACCCGACGAGAGGCTGGCGCAACTGGTATCTCCTCCTGCCACCATGGAAGTTTTGGCTTATTATGCCTTGGGCGATAAGACTAGCAGCAGCTGGGAAGATTTATTCGGCAAGCCCTATCCTGATCATGACCGGGGCCACACCGATTTGGTAAGCCGCTTGGCTTTGGGGTGGTTTAGTCTGGACGAAGCCGGTAATTTGCTGACTCAGAGCCGTACTGGATGGCAAAGGCCGGATGGCTGGGAGGATGTTATAGCCGTGTCCCGATCCCGGGGATTAAATAATGAAATGACGATACATATGGTTAACGGACAGGGTGAAATTACAGCTTTATTGAATGATGCAGAAGCCTGCCAGCGAGCAGTTGATGAGATCAGCCGGGAAGCAAGCCATTATGACGGAGTAAACCTGGATCTGGAAGGTTTGGGCTTATCAGCCAGGGGTACTGAACTGCAGGAACTAAGAGCTAAATATACAGCTTTTGTGACCATGCTGGCCGGGCGCCTGCACCAGGAGGGAAAAACTATTAGTTTATCCTTGCATCCTCCCAACAGCAGTTATCAGGGATATGATTATGCATCCCTGGGAAAGGTTTGTGACCGCCTCATTATAATGGCCTATGATTATGGTCCCAAGCCGGAACCTATGGCTAAGGTAAGGGATGCTATCGAAAAAACCCTGGCTCAGGTTCCTGCTCACCGGGTTTTACTGGGGATTTCGGTGCCGGCCGAGGATCCCACTAGCCTTGCTGAAAAAGTTGAGCTTGCCCGGAGATACGATATACAGGGAATCGCCCTCTGGCGGCTGGGGTTAGTGGATGATGGCATGTGGCAATCCCTTTCTTCCCGCATTATTGCTAAGTAAAATAATTGCCAATTTACACATAAAGGCAGGTGCTGATTAGCACCTGCTTTTTTTGTTAAGAAAAGGATATCTGATCCTGATGCCGAATTGAAAGGATAGAAAATTTATTCTATTTTCTTTTGCGCAACTATTCACAATAAAACCATTATGGGGGGATTTGGGTGTATCAAAAAGAATACCAGCAGAAATTAGTATCAGCGGAGGAAGCCGTTAAAGTTGTCAAATCAGGGGATATTGTAGATTATGGGTTTTTTAATGGCAAACCGGTAGAGTGTGATATAGCTCTGGCGGCTCGCAAGGACGAACTCCAGGATGTACAGGTGTTTTCAGCCGTTACTCTTCCTCCGGTACCGGAAGTGGCCAAGTTAAGAGGACACTTCACCTATGTGGATTGGCAGTTCAGCAAGATAGCACGGATACTGCAATCTAATTATGAGTTAGCCTATTACTCACCGATTTTATACCATCAAGCACCCTCATTATATCGTGATGGAATTGCACCTCATCGTAATGTAGCTATCTGCAGAGTGGCTCCTATGGATAAGTATGGATATTTTAACCTGGGGCCTCATAACTCAGAAACTTTGGCCAACATGGAAGTGGCTGACTATGTAATAGTTGAGGTCAATAAGAACATTCCGGTGTGCTTGGGAGGGGCCGAAGAATCGGTGCATATTTCCCAGGTCGACTTCATCGTTGAAGCTCCTGATGATCAGGTATTGCCGGATATTCCCGGAGCTGAACCCACCGAAGTTGATAAAAAGATCGCTGATCACCTGATGAACTTTATCCATGACGGCTGCTGCATCCAATTGGGAATAGGAGGTATGCCCAATGCTGTTGGTAAGGCTATAGCCTCTTCCGACCTTAAAAACCTGGGTGGGCATACGGAGATGTTCGTTGATGCCTATGTGGACATGATTGAATCAGGTCGTATGAATGGAGCGGCAAAGACCATAGACCGCAATCGCGTAGCTTATACTTTTGCTATCGGCAGTCAGCGGATGTACGATTTTATGCACATGAATCCAGCTTTGGCTTCCTATCCGGTCAATTATACCAATGATCCCCGGGTGATTCAGCGGCTGGATAACTTTGTTTCAATTAATAACGCTGTTGAGGTGGATTTGTATTCCCAGGTAAACGCCGAAAGCAATGATATTATCCAGATTTCCGGCAACGGTGGTATGTGGGATTTTGTGCTGGGAGCCCAGTGGTCGAAGAACGGCAAAAGCTTTATCTGTTTGTCTTCCACTTTTACTGACCATGAAGGCCGGCTGCGTTCCAGAATTGTACCCACCTTTGCTGCTGCTTCTATTACTACTATCCCCAGGCAGATGGTGGATTATATTGTTACAGAGTATGGAGCAGTTCGTTTAAGAGCCAAACCAACCTGGCAGAGAGCCGAAGAGCTGATTTCCATTGCCCATCCCGATTTTCGAGATGATTTGATTAAAGAGGCGGCTCGGATGAAGCTATGGAGGCGTTCCAACAAAATTGATTAATCAAATAAAAAAGCCCACCCTGAACGGGTGGGCTTTTGATATATGCCGATTTATTTGGGAGCCATACGGATAGCGCCGTCCAGACGAATGGTCTCAGCGTTCAGGTAATTGTTTTCTACTATAGCCTGTACCAGGTGAGCAAACTCTTCGGGGTTACCCAGTCTCTGCGGCATGGGGATTGAAGCAGCCAGAGAATCGCGGGCAGCCTGAGGCAGCTGAGCCAGCATCGGGGTATCGAAGGTACCAGGAGCTATAGTATTTACGCGAATCAGATGGCGGGAAAGGTCGCGAGCGATAGGCAGGGTCATAGCAACTACGCCGCCTTTGGAAGCGGAATAAGCAGCTTGTCCAATCTGGCCATCAAAAGCAGCTACGGAAGCTACATTGATGATAACGCCTTTTTCGCCATCTTCCGGTTCATTCTTGTCCATTTGATAAGCAGCATTACTCAGCATATTGAATGCGCCTACCAGGTTGATGTCAACAACCATCTTGAACCATTCGATGTTCCAGGGGCCATCTTTGCCGATGGTGCGTCCTGCACTGCCGATACCGGCATTGTTGACCAGGATGTGCAGAGCGCCAAATTTCTCCACAGCGGTGTTGACAGCAGCCTTAACATCATCGACAGAGGTAACATTACATTTCACAAAAACAGCCTTGTCACCCAATTTAGCTGCCAGGGCATTACCTTTTTCTTCATTGAGGTCAGCGATGACCACATTGGCACCAGCTGCATGCAGACGGATTACTGCAGCTTCACCTAGACCGGATGCTCCACCGGTTACGATAGCAGTTTTTCCAGCGATCTTCATACTATCCCTTCACTCCTTTAATTTTTATTTAGGTAAGAGCTGTAAACCAGGGTTAGAGCTACCCTTATTCACCCCCCTTATCCCGGTGGCAGGTGTTTCCCTGACAAAACCACCTGCCATATATTCTATATATTACCACAAAGTATCTGCGGTGGTAACTATGAATACATAAATGTGAAAAAAAGTGCTCGAGGACAAAAATAAACATTTCCGCCGGTTAATAGTTTATTAACATATAACGGTTACAATGGTATATAAAGGGAGAGATTAGACTTAATTGCCAAAGGATTTAGCGCCCTGTTATTATAGGAAAAACTCTTGATTGCAGGGGGGAGCAATTTGCGTAAACGCGGAATTATTTTAGCCTTGCTCATAATGCTCCTGGGTGTTTGGGTCTGGATAAGCAATCGGCCCGACCCAGAAGAAAGCCGCACCAACGAATCCGCAGCGGTCCAAATTGATAAAGTATTGCAGGAAGGGCAGCCAGCCTGGTTATTTTTCCGTACCAGTACCTGTACAGCCTGTGTTGAGCTAAAGGAATCCTTTGACCGTCTGCAGCCTGAGTATCAGGGACGAGTTGTTTTCATAGATATTAACTTGGATGATGAAGACAATCAGCAATTGGGGCGTAAGTATCGTATTGGCTATGTACCCCAGAGTTTTATTATTAACTCAGCTGGGAAAACAACCTATCAAATGGTGGGGAATATACCGGAAGATGAACTGCGCCATGAACTGGATCAGGTAGCTGCCCCAAAACCATAGCTTTTAATTTACGGTTTCCACAGCAGGAGCCGGACGCGATTGGGGCAGGGGAGGAATAAAACAGGCGGCGGCCAGATTTAACAGAGCAATGGTAGCGGCACCTGCAAAGACCCATTGTACGCCGAAATGAGCCCATACTAATCCACCTGCCATGGGAACCATCATGGACACAGCGTGATCAATAGTTTGTCCCATAGATAATGTAGGCGCAACGTCGCTCTGACATTCAGCAATACGGTTTAGATAAGTAGCGCGGGAGATGTGTACCGCAAATAAAAGTTGGTCGGCGATGTAACAGGCCATAATAATGATCAGGGCAGTGGGGGCAGAAAACCACAGAGGGGAAAATCCATATAAAACACATATAATAACCAGCATCGTTGATTCCGCAAAAATGACTATTCGTTCTCCCCAGCGATCAATGGCTACTCCCAGTAGAGGGCGGAATACCAGGGACAACGAGGTTCCGATCAGGCCAAGCATAGCAAATGTCTCCACATTGCAGTGAAATAAAGTAATCAATACCCAGGGAGCGAAAGTTAAAAACACCTGCTTGCGAGCTCCGTATAAAACATTAAGAAGGTAATACAATGAATACCTGCGTTTTAATACAAAATTATGCTCAGGACGCTGCAAGGGAACCGGTTTGATCAAAGCCAATAGAACTCCAGCTGCCAGGGCGCAGCAGCCAGCTATCAAGAAGATGGTGCTGAAGGAAGGTTTCAGATGGGTAAATATTTCATAAATGAACAGCATACCTAATAAGGTGCCGAATGCTTCCAGGGCGCCAATGCGTCCCAGCAGCCGGCCGGCATGACCCTTGGAGGCTAGACGCAGGCAAATGGAGTTTTTTAATACCATAAAAAGGTGAGCGCCCGTACTCCACAGCAGCATCCAAACCACTACCATGGTCAGGTTGGGAGCTAGAAACCCCTGTCCCAATAGGGATACACAGACCATCATAGCAGCCAGCATAGCGATGCGGGTGTCCGGCAGGAATATTAACAGAGTAAAAATAAATACCGTCAAAAATCCCGGCAGCTCCCGGGGAAATTCCAGCCCTCCCCGGGCTACTTCGCTTATTTGATGGACTTGAGCCAGGTAGTTATTGAAAGAAGGATCGTAAAAACCGGCATACAGGCCCATGAGCAGACTAGCGCCTGCAAACAGCAAAACCGGGCTCCAGTACTTCTGCAGAGAGAATTTCAAGGTCAACTGTTCCTTTCCGCACTTATACCCATTCATTGTACTCTTTTACTGTTAGGCTGTGAACTACCTGCAGGGTCCTTTACTCTTTTGGGAAGTTCAGTTCTAAATGAAGTAATACACAATACATTTATAATGGGGGATGAATGTCATAAACTGTCAATATCAGTAAAAATATTATGATAGGACGATGTTAACTAACTTGTGTGGCAGCGGTAGATTTAGTAAAATCAGAAGGGATTAGACGGTTGTGAGGGGAAAGGAGGCTGCTATGGCGATTCGCCTTTATACAGACAATGCCTGTGATTTAGACCTGGATTATCTAAATAAACTGCAGGTAAAAGTTTTTCACATGCCGGTAACCATTAAGGAACAAACCTACCGGGATAGATTAACTATCGATCCACCTGAATTCTATCGCCTTATATCTGAACCAGGGGTGGTACCGACCACTGCCCAGATTACACCTGGTGAGTTCCAGCAGGAATTTGAAAAAGTAATAGCCGAGACTGACGATGATATTATTTATATAGCCTTTTCATCAGTCTTAAGCGGGACCTATCAATCTGCCTGCCTGGCTCGCGATCTAGTTAATCCCCAGCGTATAACTGTGATTGACTCCAAGAGTGCCTCAGTAGGCTTTGGACTCACAGTTATTAGAGCGGCCCAGGCTATTGCTGCCGGAAAGGATAAAAGCCAGGTCATTGCAGAAATAGAAGATAATATTAGGCGTATTCAGCATTTGTTTATAGTGGGTAATTTTGAGATGCTAAAGCGCGGCGGTCGGGTTAGCTCTACCTCAGCGGCTTTAGGAAACCTTCTTAATATTAAATTGCTTCTGCATTTTGTTGAAGGTGCCATAGTACCATTGGAAAAAGCGCATGGTTTTAAGAAAGCCCGTAAGAGAATGTTGGAGATAATGGAAGAACGCGGCAGCAACCTGGCTGATCAGCTCATAGGTATTAACCATTCCAATTACTATGAGGGTGCTCTGGAATTAAAGGGTATGATTGAAGAACGATTTGGGTGCAAGAACTTTGTTATAAGTGAAATCGGTGCTGCTATCGGATCCCATGTTGGTGCCGGCACCATATCAGTATTTTTCCTGACCGAATAAAATTTGGGCTATTAACCGCATATACCCCCTGTCGATTCAAGCAGGGGGTTTGCTGTTCATAATGTTGGATGTTTAATTAATTGCCCATATATAATCGAATTATGCTAAAGTAACATAGAAGGGCTAAATTACTGCTTCAGGAAGGGTGAGTATGAAACATAAGGAAATAGTAGCTGCTGAGGGATGGGTATTTATTGCGGTACCTGCTCTGATATCATTAGCCTGTTTCATAGTATCCTGGAAAATTGCCGGAATATTTTGGGCTTGTCTGAGTTTTTTTTGCCTATTTTTTTTCCGCAACCCGGAAAGAACTATTCCTGAAGGGGCTGGCCTGGTAGTTTCCCCGGCTGATGGCAGAGTAATGGACGTAACCAGGATTGAGGAACCTCTGTTTATTAATGGGGAAGCTATTAAAATACGGATTTTTCTAAACCTGTTTAACGTGCACATTAACCGCATGCCGGTGGAGGGGACGGTTGAGTGTGTACATCGTGTTCCCGGATCCTACCTTCCTGCATATGATGTAGAAGCAGGTTACAAAAATCAACGCAACTATATCGGTATTACCAGCCAGGAAGGCCGGTTTATAGTGGCGCAAATAACCGGGTTAATTGCCCGGCGACTAGTATGCTGGGTAACTGTGGGACAGTATTTGTCACGAGGAGAACGGTTGGGGCTTATCCGGTTTGGTTCCTGTACTGAAGTGTATCTGCCTGGCCATGCGGATGTACAGGTAACTCCCGGGGATAAAGTAAGGGGAGGAAAAAGTGTTATTGCCAAGTTTTAATCTAGCCAGGGCAGCGTTGTTGGTAACCATGGGTAATCTGATGTGCGGATTTATTGCGCTAATCTGTATTACCCAGGGGCGTTTCACCGAGGCTTCTATATTGGTTCTGTTAGCCGCTGTTTGTGATAGCTTGGATGGCAGGATTGCCCGGCGGGGAAATGTAGTCAGTGACATGGGTAAGGAAATGGATTCCTTATGTGATATGGTGTCGTTTGGAGCAGTTCCGGCTCTGTTGGTGTATGTACAGTTCTTCTACCAGCATATGTCTCTGGCAGCCATGCTGGCGGCGTTATTTTATGTAGTCTGCGGGGCCTACCGCTTGGCTCGTTTTAATATTTCTCATCATACTGATTACTTTGTGGGCATACCTATTACCCTGGCAGGCATTATAACCGCTTTGTTATCCTGGGTAGGCAACGGGCTGCCCGGAGGGGTAATGATTGGGGTTTTGCTATTATTGGGGTGTTTGATGGTCAGCACCATTAAGGTTCCCAAGCCCCTGCAGCGCTCCCTCCCTGAAGAAGAGATATCTCTCTAATCACTTTGGCTAGTTGATTCAACCGGGTGCAGCGGTTCTTTGAAGCCGAGAATGGTTTGATAAACCTGCAGGTAATCCTCTACCATACGCTGGACACTAAAGCGTTCTGCCACCCACCGGCGGCATTCCCAGCGGTTGATAGTATCCAGCCTGTCAATGCTTTGGCAGGCTTCCTCCACATTGCTGACCAGGAAGCCGGTTTGCTGGTCGGCAATTACTTCGGGCATAGAGCCTTTTTTGAATGCAATTACTGGTGTTCCGCAGGCCATCGCTTCAATAACGCTCAAGCCGAAGGGTTCCTTAAAATGAATAGGATGCAGCAGGGCCAAAGCATTGCCCAGAAGTTCATTACGCTGGGCCGGGCCTACCGATCCTAGATATATTACCCTGCTGTTGTCAATATAAGGAGCTACCTGGCGATTGAAATACTCTTTATCCTGAATAATACCGGCCATAAACAGGCGGCGCCCGCAGAGCCGGGCGATATCAATAGCCTCCCGGGTACCCTTGTCAGGATGAATACGCCCGAAGAAAAGCAGGTATTCTCCAGGAGTATCCCGAAAGGTAAACTCCTGTAAATCTATTCCGTGGTAAACAGTAGCCAGATAGTGCAGATCCGGACTGCGATCAGCATCACTGATGGAAACATAATAACTGCCGTTTTGATACTCCCGGTATACCGGGAGTATTTTTGAGGAAGAGAATCCGTGGATGGTGGTCAACATTGGCGTGGAAACCAGCCGGGAGAAAACCAGGGGCATAAAATCATAGTGATTATGAATCAGGTCGAACCGGTCAGCCTGTTCAAATAGATGGGCAATATGCAGGGCTTCCCATGCTTTAGGGTCTATTTGCGGATTTTCTTCATAGGGAAACGGACAGATATACTCCAACCGGCCTTTGGTAATTGAGTCACCAGTAGCAAATAGAGTAACATCAATTCCCCTTTCCACCAAACCCTCTGTTAATAAGGAGACTACTCTTTCCCAAGGCCCGTAGCTGCGGGGAGGTGTCCGCCAGGCGATGGGAGCTAACATGGCTATCTTCATGCATCTTCTCCTTTCAACTGCGATAATTGCAATATTATTTTTCGTGTCATCTCTGTGAAAGCAATCTTACCTGATTACTAGCGAGATGATGTGGGCATCGCCTCTAGCCTTCTCGAGACATCCTGTCCTTCGCCCCTCTTCGCTGACTATATCGGCCCCCCCAAGGTGCTCTTGGCAAACCTACTGTCATACTTCGTCTCCTGTAAAAGGAGTTTTCACAGCAATTGTCACCTGTGACACAGGACACGATGAATGTAACATTGCTGCTCGGCTTAAGCAGGAGTATTGGCCGGGCGAGTGACGTACGACGAGCCGTTGCAACACACGGTGAAACTGAGGGCTGCGAAGCTGAGCGAGAAACAGGATGTTTCGAGCAGCGAGGACTGAGTGCATGGAAGCCGAATTCCAAGCGGTCCGCTTCGCACCGAAGCAAGCCGATGTGTTGCAGGCGAGGAGTCTTGGAGCGAGCCGGCTAAGACCCCTGCATCCTTACGAACACTCCTGCCAAGCTGTAGTTAGCTTAGATCGACATAGAGATTGCCTGTGACTCTCGTTCGAGATCGCCACGTCGCTACGCTCCTCGCGATGACAATTAAGGAATTCTTTTTTTAGGCGATGACACAGCGCAGTTAATTTCATAGCAATGACATTTTGGAATAGTGCTCATGGCAAACCTACTGTCATCTCCCTTTTATAAGCCTTAAACCATCTTTGCAGGTTGTCGATAGGATCATCATAAAAACGATCCGGATCTTCATGCAAAAGCCAGGAAGGCAGTTTGGGCGGCAAACAGGGTTTACTTGCCCAGGAACCCAGGGTGACCAGAGCCGGTTTCACTGACCCATCCCAGCGGGTTAATCCAAAGTACCGCTCATGGCTGTTTTCCTTAAGCGGCGGTTGGTCATACAGCTGGGGAGCATAGTCAGCAAAACACCAGCCAAAAGCACCTCTCATACCAGCAGCCTGCAGCAAGGGTAAAGATCGGCGATAAAAATCATCAATCTGATCTTCTGACCAAAGGGTTGTTTTAACTAGGTTATACTGCCCGGCTTTTTGTTCAATATGTGAGGGTTTATTGGGCCAGCCAAACTCCTGAAACAGCACCGGGGCCCCTCCCAGCCATGAAGTAATTATCCCCAGGAAAGGCAGCAGGTAAACATCTTCCTCATCCACCCAGGAAAGATAAAAGGGATAGCCGTGCATGCTTAACAAACTGCAATAACGGGCAACGTCCTGGGGCCAGAGGTGGCGGTTTTCTTCCAGATCTTCGGCGTGCATCCCCAGGGTAATAGCACTACCCGGGTGACCCTCATGTATAGCGGTGCTCATTGCTCTCAACCATTTTCGTCCAGCCTCACGATGGTTGGGAATACAACAGTTGGAAGATTCATTGCCCAAATCATAAATGCTAATGGCTGGATGTCCTCGCAGAACTGAGCATATCTTTTGGATCTGCAGTACCTGGGCTTGCTGTATTTCCTGGTCGTGGTAGAAATTACGGATGATTCGCATGTTTAGATTCCCCTGGCTGTAAACCGGGAAACGCTGGGACTGTTCCTTTGACTGCAAAGCCCAGGAAGGGATCCAATTTACTCCACTCATATGACCGCAAAAGAAGGTGGGCATAAGACTGAGATTATGTTTAGCAGCCAGATCAGCGGTGATAAGCAGATTATCCAGGCTGGTTTTATTTACCTGGTCAGGACGAGGCTGAAAGTCTTCCCAGGTCAGAAATACACGTATGGTATTAATATGGTGGGAACTTAAACAGGCAAAGTCTCGCTCTACCTCGACAGCATCAAAGGCTTTCCACCAGTACATAGCTTTACGGGCTGGCCAGTAGTTTACCCCTATAATAAAGTTTTCCTGCATCAAGCCACCTGATAATGTTTTTAAAATTAGTATCAGTAAAATCCAATTGTATTAATCACAAAATAAAACCGGGACCAGCCCAAGCCGGTCCCGATAACCAAGAAGCAAGGAAAACCATATCCTATCCTAGTTTCAGCAGTTATGTTTGTCAGTTAGAGGTATGGTCCTGACTACGAGATGCTTCCAGTTCTCTAATGAGATTATCCAGATCAACTTTTTTACCATGAGCAGCCTGCTCTAGAGACATCCAACCAGCACTTCAACCCAAACAGCGAACTCCCGCATCCATCAAAATCTTTTGCGAACCAGGTACCTGCTGCAGAATATCTTTTATTAAAGTACGCCGGGTGATCATGGGATAGTACCTCCTGTAAATAAATGCCATAACCTATTATTATTTTATACAGCATCGCCTGCAAAAGTGCAATGAGTGCTAGTAAAATATTTAATCCCTTGTCAGTCTGCCGCAGCAACGGCACACAAAACGTACTTATCCCAAACTCGAGCTAAAATTTTGATGGGCACCTCTTTATTGTTGCGGAATTTCAGATCAGCTCCCTCCCAGGAGACGGTGGCATCAAGCCCGGTTGCCACATAAGCTACTGGCAGGCTGTGGGGATGGCGTTCCAATACTTCCAGGCCAGCTTCCAAGACACAATTATACAGGGTGCTGGAGGTCTGACATACACCGCCTCCTCTTCCCGGTACCACCTTTTTACCGACAAATATAGGAGCTATTTTATACCCGCGTTCCTCAGTGCGGGGACCGGAAGCTTCATTGAAGGAAAAAACCTCACCCGGTTGAATAATCAATCCATTGATAGCCTGGCAGGACAAAGATACATTTTGGCTTCTGCCAGCAGACCGGTCCAATAAAGTGGTGTAATAAGAGCTGTAGAGAATTTCTTCCGGCCAGCAGTTTTCTAATCCAGGAGTATCTGCACAGGATCCCCATACCGGCAGATTAACCGGGGTCTCAGCCGGCAGGGGGGCTGGCATGGAGGGGGGAACCGGTGTGCCCGGACTATAGATTTTGGCCGCATGCTCAGTTCCGTCATAGATTACTGTAAAGTCGAACAGCTCCGCAGTGTTGCGCAGCGGGAGGTACAGAGTATCATCTATTTTCAAGGGCATAGGAGTGCCAACTATAACCTGATCGTTATAGATAGCTTCCGGTATTCCTGCGCGCAGAGAGACTTTGGTTTCCTGGCGGGCCAATTGAAGTTGGTTGCCGTCGACCCAATCCAACTGGCAACCCAACAGGCGGGCGGCATCCGGGGCTGCTACCATCAGCCTTCCTTCCGAACTGATATAACAGGAATGCAGCGGTAAAAACAGATCGTCATCCAGGTTAATGGTCACCTGTTTATCTGGGTTAGCAGCGTACAGCGGCATGGTCAGCACTAAGAGCAGTGCTGCAGTCAGCCAGAAGAGTCTAAGAATACGGCTAAAACCATGAGAGCAAATAATGATCATCTCCTCCTCGTTCCGGATGATATTCTCTAATGTTTACAGTTGGTTGAATCAAGATATGCCTTAATGGGCAATGAAAAAAATGACATAAAACGGGTTATTATGAGAAATTTATTCTATCCTATGTTTGGTATGGCGGGAGTGTACTGGTCGGCTTCTGGAAACTGTGCTATTATGTTAATTGCAGTACAAGGAGGATTACCGTGCATCCAGTTAAGTTTGAGAATATGCAATTAAAACCCGAACTTCTTGAAATGATTCGTGCCAAGGGCTTTTTGTACCCAACTCCTATACAAGTGCAAACCATTCCCTTAGCCTTGGACGGACATGATATTATGGGCCAAGCCCGGACGGGCACTGGCAAAACAGCTTCCTACGGAATTCCTATATTAAACTGCCTGGTGCCGGGTGGCGGAATGCAGGCATTAGTTATCTGTCCTACCCGGGAGCTGTCTGTACAAGTACGGGATGAGATTTCTTTTTTGGGTAGTGCTCTTGGTATTCAAGTGGTGGCTCTATATGGAGGGCAGTCCATAGAGGTCCAGTTTCATGCATTAGTAAAGCAACCGGAAATAGTAATAGCTACCCCCGGCAGATTTTTGGATCATTTGCGCCGCGGCAGTGTGTGCCTGGAGGATGTACGCTTTGTAGTGCTGGACGAGGCTGATGAGATGTTGGACATGGGCTTTCTGCCTGACGTTGAGTCTATTTTAAGTTCGTGTCCCAAGCCCCGGCAGACATTTCTATTTTCAGCAACCCTGCCCGAAGAGATAAGGGATTTAGGTATGAGGTTTATGCAGGATCCCCAGGTAGTCTTGGTTGATGCTGATGAGCCTACCGTTCCCATAGTAGAACAGCGCTGTTACCGGGTACATCCCAGCCGTAAAATCCAGGCTTTATGCTGCTTATTGGAAGCTGAGCAGCCCAGAGTAAGCCTGGTGTTTTGCCGGACCAAACGAGGAGCCGACGAGTTAGCCTATCGGTTGGAACAGAGAGGTTTTAAAGCTGAAGCTCTCCACGGAGATATGTCCCAAAGAGAGCGTGACCAGGTTATGAACCGGTTTAGACGGGGAAAATTACGGGTGCTGGTGGCAACCGATCTAGCCTCACGCGGGTTGGATATTGATATGGTCAGCCACGTAATTAACTTCGATATTCCTGACGATCCAGATATATATGTACACCGCATTGGGAGAACTGGTCGGGCTGGTAGGGATGGCATAGCCATAACCTTGGTAGAACCTAGCCAGATAAAGCAGTTACGCATGATTGAACGGCGTATCGCCAGAAGGATCCAAGTCTGTGAATTATCTGGTCAGGATCGCAGCCGGAACCGGTACGAAGATGAACTGTATAATCAGATTGCTAAAGCGGCCCGGCACGCTTCCAACAACTATCGCAGTATAGCCCGTCGTATGCTGGATAGGGAAGATGCAGTTTCCCTCCTGGCGGGGGCTATCAAGCTGTTGGAACAAGGCTTGTCTACCCAGGAAAAAGCCCCACTCCCCAGCACGCCTGGAGAATCCCTGGAGGGGACTATGGTCAACGTAGAGATTCCCCTGGGCAAAGCCCACGGGATAGAGGCAGACCAGTTGGTGCAGTGGCTGATTAATCGCACTATGCTGAGTGAAGATCAGATTGGAGACATAGAAATAGATCAGGAATCAACCTTCATCGAGGTTCCCTTGGAATTTGTGGATGAAATATACCAGGTCTGCGATCATTTGGAATATATAAGGCAACCTCAAGGAAGAAGGCACAGGCCTTTTGACAAGGGAAACCAACTGCACAGCATAATGGGAAGATGAAAATCTTTCTTTTTTTTGAGTATATAAGAGGATACCCTCAGATTGATGACATCTTAGGGTAGAGTATAGTTCGATTGGCAAAAATAACCTGTGGAGGCGCATTGTCAATGGAAACAGCCTTGTTATCCTTTAGAGATTTGACTCGATCGCTGGATGACGAGGGGCGCAAACTTATGGTGAGTGGAGAGGTGGAGACTGGTCAAGTCCTTTTTGTTCAGGGACCCTCCGGATCGGGAAAATCCACATTATTAAGAATACTGGGCCGGATCTTGACTGCTTCGGGAGGAGAGGCCTGGCTGCAGGGCCGGTCATGGAATGATATACCTGCTCCCCAGTGGCGCCTGAAGGTGCAGTATGTATCCCAAAAGCCGGTAGTCTTTGACGGAACGGTTGAGGATAACCTGCTGATGCCTTTTAGATTTAAGATATTAAACCAAAGGCCAGGCCCTACTCAAGAGCAGAAAAAGGATTACCTGGAGAGGCTGCAACTGCCTGTGGGTCTACTGAATCAACCGGCCAAAACCCTGTCTGGCGGTGAAGCAGCCCGGATAGCGTTAATTAGAGCTTTGCTGCTTGAGCCTGTAGTATTGCTTTTAGATGAGCCTACCGCTTATTTGGATGAAGACAACCGGCAGCATTTAGTTACTCTGCTAAAGCACTGGGTGGTTGAGAAATCGCGAGCCATCATAATGGTTTCTCATAATGAACAGGATCTACTGGCTTTTCCCCAGCGCAGCAGCCTGTTCCTTGGCGGACGGTGAGGAGGTAATAAAGTGGATGGATACATACCCATATCTAATAGCCAGCTTTTGTTGACCGTAATTCTGGTTTTTATTACCGGACTGATATCTGCATTACTAAAATTAGGCCTGCTTAGACCTCTGCTGTGGGGAACAGTGCGAGCTTTTGTACAGCTGACCTTAATCGGATATGTGTTGAAATATGTATTTCAATGGAATACTCTATGGGTTATTGTGCCCCTGCTTTTGTTGATGGGTTTTATAGCCAGCCGGGAAGCCACCCGGCGTATCACGCGTATTCTTTACAACCCAGGTGTCAACACTTTTTTATCCCTGACTGCCAGTACCTTTGTAGTAGGAATTATTGTGGTGGTATTAATTATCGGACCAGAACCGTGGTACTCAGCCCAGGTGATGATACCCATATTTGGCATGCTGTTCGGCAACTCCATGAATGCTGTTGCTCTATCTTTGGATCGCATGTACAGCGAAATACATGCTCATATCGATGAAGTGGAACAGTTGCTTTCCCTGGGGGCTAGTCCCTGGGAAGCAGTGGTTGGCTATATACGAAAAGCAGTCAGTGCGGGTATGATGCCTACTATTAATTCACTTATGGTGGTGGGTCTGGTCAGTCTGCCCGGCATGATGACCGGGCAGATTCTGGCCGGTATGAATCCCCAATCTGCGGTTCGTTATCAGTTTGTGGTTCTGGTAATGGTTGCCTGCTGTGTTGCTATTGGCTGTTTAATGATTGTACTGCTTTCATACCGAAAAATGTTTGGCCAGGACGGCAGTCTGGTGGAGGACTTGCGCCGCAATTAATGTATTACTTGGCCAGGCTCATATTTGCTGCTTGACGGCTGAGTTCAGCAGCCAAATTCTGCAAGGCCCGAACGTCATTGACCATGCTTTGCATAGCCCGGCTTTGCTCGGAAGCAATAGCAGATATTTCTTGGCTGGTAGCCGCCAGTTGTTGGGCACCAGTGGAAATGTGCTGTACAGAAGTGTCTATCTGATCTCCAGAAGCAATCATTTCCTCAATCATTGCGGAAATGTCATGAACCGACTCTTCGATAACTAATGCATGCTGTTCTATCTCGTTAAATAGATCAGAACTTTGTTCAACTGCTTCCGCCTGCTCCTGGAAGGCCTGGTTCAACTCACGGATCTTGGAAACGGTTTGATTGGTATTATCCAGTACATCGGAGATTATTTTGTCAATCAGTCCAGCAGCATCGGCAGCCTGATCTGCCAGTTTACGAACCTCTTCAGCTACTACGGCAAATCCACGGCCTGCTTCCCCAGCCCGGGCAGCTTCAATAGCAGCATTCAGGGCCAGCAAACCAGTCTGGTCGGCAATCTGGGAAATAGTTGATACGATTTTGCTGATTTCCATAGACTGATCATTTAGATGCTCCACTACCTGAGTGGTGGCCTGATTAGTTTGGGAGGTTTTCTGTACAGCGGTAATCTGCAGATCCATTGAATTACGGCCGGCTTTTACAATTTCCGCGAAACGAGCGGCTAACTGGCTCATAGTGCTGATATTGCTGCCAATGTTGTTCAGGGCTTCCATCATTTCATGTATGGTACGGGAAGTATTCTCGGTTTCTGTAGCCTGGGTGCTGGCAGTTGCGGCAATCTCCTCAATACTGCTGTCAATTTGCCGGAATGATTCCTGGTTGGCCCGGGTAACTTCCAGGATACGAGAGGTTGTGTCAGAGAGGGCAGCAGCATTTTTCTCAATTATGGTAGCTTCATTCTGCAGTTTAGCTCCGGCTTCATGGGCAGCCTTTTCTCTGGCTTCCGCTAAATACATCAGCCTTTGGGTGGCAACTGAGCCTATCCCGGCAGCTACTGCTGCGAAAGCAAAGCTGAAATAACGAATGGCTAGATCATTGGTTGCCGGTTTTAGAAAAGGCATGAATTGTAACAGAATCCAATCACTTACTATGCACAAAGCACAAGTGAACAAGGTTAAGCGGATATCGAAATAGAGCAGTGACATAATAACGACTATGTACATCATGGATACGGTTTCGATTACCGGGGAAATAACTCGGCAACTCATCACTAATATCATTAAAGTTAATACCATAATCCATTTTAACCAGATTTGAGTAGCAAAAAAACGTAGCAAAACCGCGACTATTCCAATTACCACCGCACAAAATGCTAACCAACCCAAGATCGTGAAGACGGTAAGATTTTCACTGGCTTTACCGGCTAAAAAGGTAGCAGTAGTGCCGATAGCAATGAGAATAATCACGCCAATTATGACTTTTAAGGCGCGGTAGTGGTTTTCTATAGTGTTTTGCCGCATTAAATTATTGCTCACATTGATCTCCTCCTTGGTAGGTTGTTCTTTTACTAAATTTATCATATCATGGGGGAATTTGCTTTGCACTCTAATTAGTTGATTTGGAAAATTCCGAAAGATAGGAGCCGGTCGGCTCCTATCCGGTTAAGATTGCAGACTTGATTTGATTTGCTGGATATCCTGCTGACTAGCTGGTGGAGCAGGTTTGTAGAAATTTTTCTGTTCAGCCAGCTGGTAAAGCTGGTATTGGAACTGTTCATCAGAATTGCGGATTTGTTGCAGGGTCTGGCGCAGCTGTTGATTAGAAGCCTGTGCAATAGCATTGGCATATCCGACCAGACTGCTGTTAGTCATGGAAAGAATGTCATTAACCATTTCTTTATCCTGCATATGCTGATTCATATTTTCATCTCCTTTAACCTAAAAACGACATTAATTTTTGGCGAGTCTGGCCGGCTGATTTGGCGGATTGCTGGAACATTTGCTTGATTTGGGGATCGCTGCACTGCTCGGCGTAAAAATTAAGCTTTTTCTCGGCCGTTTCATGAGAACCGATCAAGTGTCTAAGGTTTTGCAATTCCAT
>JAKPGY010000079.1 GCA_029550685.1 Bacillota bacterium | reverse complement strand
AGCACAGAGCAAGTATTAGCCATGTACAACTATGGCAACTTCCTAATGGCCAACCTGATCCCGGTAACCCTGGGCAATATAGTTGGCGGAGCTCTGTTCGTAGGTGGATTCTACTGGTATGTATTCTTAAGGAAACCGGCTGGCGCGGCTGTTCAGGAAAAGAAAGCCGCCAACGCTTAAGAGAAATCATATCCATTATTAAGGGGGAAGAGAAAACTCTTCCCCCTTTCAGCGTGTCAAAAAAGCTGTCAGAAGTCGGATATTTGAGATTGCCACGCCCCTTTCAGGGGCTCGCAATGACCCAAACGATGGCTTCCGGTTCTGTCATCGGCCGTTCCGGCACTACCGATGTTCACTATCGTTCACGGCTAATGTTGCGAGGAGCATAGCGACGTGGCGATCTCTTTAAATGGACTTCTTCGACAGTTTGAGGCGGATGCGTTGCATCCGCCTTTTGCGGTTCGCTGTTAAGCAGCCACTCCTGAAGATTTGGCAGCCTGGGCTGCTTTAGTCCAGGGGCCAAATGGACTGCCCACTGGTAAAACGGTAATTCCATAGTGAGTATTTAATACTGTAGCTGCTGATCCATAGAAGGATACTATAGCAATTCCCAATTCAGAGTAAGCGGCTAGCATATGGAAAGCCTCACCGCCCCAGCCCAGATTATTCATAAAAAGACCCAAGAAGAGCAAATCAATTAAGAAGAAAATGATGAATAAAACCTTGTTGGCTCCCATCGATCCTATGGTCATATAGACGGTAAAGATGAAGTAGCCCAGAAAGGCAAATCCCATCTGGTGAGTGTCGAAGGCTACTGTGCCATCTCCCCATAGGCCATTGGCAATCATCCAGCTGAAAGCCATAGCAAACCAGAAGAAACCGTATCCGCAGAATGCAGTAGCTCCAAAGGTATTGTTGTGCTTGTAATCCATAATACCGGCTACAAACTGAGCAGCCGCACCCAAGAATAGTGCCCAGGGAATAATATAGGCTGTTCCATCAGTGATCCCCAGTTTTTGAGAAGATGCTACCAAGGTAACGATAGCCAGGCCGAAAAGACCCAAAGGTGACGGATTAGCAACTAACTCCTGAACATGTCCGCTTACCTTCACTTCATTTGAATTTGCCATGATCTCCCTCCCAAATTATGTAAGTATCTGCTTATAAACCGGAAATACTGTTTCACCCCCCTATCAGGCTCTATTTTACGGATATTTCCATATATTCAACATAAGAAGAATGTATCCTTTTTTTGCCGCAATATGTCTAAGCAGCGCTAGTCAGGATGATGCCTCTTGTGGCAGAATACCAAATAAAAAAACCGGGAACTCGTCCCGGTTTGTAAGGTAAGCTTTAGGCGCTAACTCCTATATCGGTATTAAGCCGCGGAGGTTTGCGAACCAGTAAACTTAATCCGCCTGCAATCAAACAGAGTACTGCAGCAATAAGGAAGGCCTGGGTGAAAGGAACAGATGTGCCCACCTTGGGTCCCACAATAGCTGCTGTGCCATAAGCGAGAAATATCAAACCGTAGTTGGTTCCGACATTCTGAGTACCGTAATAATCCGCAGTAACTGAAGGGAATAAAGCCAGGAAGCCGCCAAAACAGAAGCCAATCAACGAGCATAATCCCAGGTAACTGCCATATCCCATGGTCATACTGCTCATTAGGAACATAGCCACAGCAGCCAGAGCATACATTACGAGCAATGAGTTCATTCTTCCCAGTTTATCTGAAAGGGTTCCCCAAATAATTCGACCGGCAGCATTGAATATTGCTACTACCACCACCGCATTGGCTGCTTCGGCCGCTGACAAGCCAACCAGCTTCTCGCCAATATCCTTGGCCAAGCCAATGATCATAAGACCGGCAGTACATCCAAACAAGTACATCACCCATAGCAGGTAGAAATGAAGAGTACCTAGCATCTGGCCGGTGCTGAAGTCTCGTCCTGCCCCAGCAGCAGCAGTTGGAGGGATCCATCCTTCCGGACAGTATCCGGCAGGAGGAACTACCAGGAACTGTGCGCCGATGACTATGGCAATTAAATATATAATCCCCAGGTATAAGAAAGTACTGCTAACGTCAACGGCAAGAAAGCTAAGTATAAGCGGTTTGAATACCAGGGCGCCGGCTCCGAATCCAGCTACGGCAATACCACTGATAAGGCCCCTCTTATCGGGAAACCATTTGAGGCAGGTGGCCAGAGGACATACATAAGCGGTCCCTATACCTGCTCCGCCGATCAAACCGTAAAACAAATACAGCTGGGTGATGGTGGTAGCCTGGCTGGCCAACATAAGTCCAGCTCCCAGAAGCACACCGCCTACTGTAGCCACCCAGCGCGGTCCGATTTTATCTTGAATTTTCCCGGCAACAATTGTGAAGAATGAGAAAACCAGAATAGTAATGGAAAAGGTAAATACAACATCTGCTGGATCCCATTGGAACTTGTCGACCAGGGGCTGATTAAAAAGACTCCAGGCATAGACTGCACCCAAGCAGAGCTGGATGAGGACTGCACCAAAAACTACGAGCCACCGGTTCATAACCCTTTCCTTGTTCAAACAATAACCCCCCTGTTTTTATTCTTAAAT
The DNA here is from genome assembly GCA_029550685.1 of Bacillota bacterium. Lineage (GTDB taxonomy): Bacteria > Bacillota > Syntrophomonadia > Syntrophomonadales > Syntrophomonadaceae > DTU018. The sequence continues at coordinate 76,042 of JAKPGY010000079.1, read as the reverse complement.
AACTACAGTTGAAAACGAATTAAGAATTAATAAAATCACATTCCCCCTTTACCCCAGAATGACTTCGCTCTATTCCTGAATTACTAGCTAAAGGAATATATGAGGCGAAGTGTTCCATATATTCAACGGATACTTGAGAAATCCTTTTTAATACAAAGACTAAATTCTTATGATCGATAAAGGCAGATAAAAGTTGATTTATGGAAAATTTAATGAAAGAATAAACCTATAACGTAATATTTGAGAATAGCGGGGGTAAAAGTCATATGGAGCCGAAATGGAAGGAAGAATATCGCCGCAAACTAGTAAGTTTTGAAGAAGCAGCCCAGACCATACAATCAGGAGATTTCGTTTCCATTGCCATTGGTGTGGGAGGGTGTTCCACCGAGTTATACGAAGCCATTCTGAACAGGCATGAGGAACTGCGCAACGTGATCATAATGGACTCTATTCAGCTGCGCCCTACTCGTTTATATGATCCTGAATTTATGAAGAACCTGGATGGTCGGATTAACTACATGCCGGCCTTTGGCATTTCTACCATACGCGAATCCTATGCTGATAATTGTGATTTTATTGTGAACACGGTGTTTGATGGAGGAGATAAAGTAGCCCATCGCTCCGATGTGTTAATCACTATGGTTACCCCACCCGACCAAAACGGTTACGTAAACTTGAGTCTTAGCAACGATTATACTTGGTACACCATAAAAGAAGGACGTAAGCTGGGAAAGTTGCGTACCGTTATTGGGGAAGTAAATGAGCAAACCCCGGTGGTTTTTGGCAACAATTGGCTGCATGTATCGGAGTTTGATTATTTTATCGAGCACTCCAGTCCGCTGCCCGAATTTAAAAGGGGAACCCCCACGGAGACTGATAAAACTATTGCCAGCTATGTCTTGGAACTAATCAAGGATGGCGATACTGTCCAAATGGGAATTGGCGGCATTCCGGAAGCTGTAATCAGTGGGTTGGATAACCGTTATGACCTGGGGATAGTTACGGAGATGTATCCCATTGGCCTTCCCCAGTTGGTGGAGAAAGGCATAGTTACCAACCGCCGCAAACCCCTCCATGTCGGTGTTACCGTAGGGACCTTTTGTTTGGGAGATCAGGAACTGTACAACTTTGTAGACCGTAATCCTTCCTGTGAGATGCACCCGGCAGCTTATGTCTGTGATCCGGCCTTTATTGCCCGGCACCCTAATATGGTAGCTATGAATATGGCTTTAATGATTGATTTCAGCGGGCAAATAGCATCCGAAGGAATTGGTCATAGGATGATCAGCGGCTCGGGGGGACAGCTGGATTTTATGATGGGGGCTTACTGGTCCGACGGGGGAAGGGGTATTACCTTGATCAAAGCGGCCCGTACCCTGAAAGGCGGGCAGTTGGTTTCATCTATAGTTCCTGAGTTGCCTTTAGGTACCCCGGTAACCGTTCCCAGAACTTACGCCCAATATGTTATCAGCGAGTATGGAGTAGCTAACTTACGTTACAAGAGCCGGCGGGAAAGGGCCCAAGAACTAATTGCCATTGCTCATCCCGATCTGCGCGGTGAACTGCGGGCTAGCCTAAGAAAAAATTTCTTCCCCGGGTGGATACGCGAATAGATATATCCAGGGATAAGCAAAATTTCACTGAGCAGGTATATTCTGTCGAAAATGAATTGTTTAAGGAATAATACTAGCCGGGCACCGATTACTAAAATATGGCTGAATCGTCCGAAAATAAAGACTTTAACTAATTCCGGGCGGAAACCTTTTAATTTTATTGGGCAATTATTATAATGAGGAAAATACGAATGGGAAGGGATCGGTTTATATTTTCACCCAGAGAGGGTTATATCCTGTTGTCTGTAACATTCACAGGTATATAACCCACAAGCTGTTTTAGCTATTATTGTAAATCCGGGGAAGAAATTTAGACGGGAGGAATATCAAGTGGCATCAAATTTCCTTTACTCGACTCGCGATCACAAATTTATTCTAAAAGAATGGCTGGATATGGAAAAGATACTGGCCTATGATGCTTTTAAAGATTACTACGGAATTGACGACATTGATATGATTTTGGAACAGGCTTTAAAGGTAGCCAAAGAAGTAGTAGCTCCTACTCGGGATGATAATGACGCTATTCAGGCTCAGTTTAAGGAAGGAAAGGTAACCGTGCCACCTTCCTTCAAAGATGCTTACTGGTTTGTTCAGCAAAACGGATGGGGAGCAAGTAATGAAGATCATCACTGTGAAGGACGGCTGCCCCAGACCCTGTTTAGGGCTTGCGGTGAATTTTTGGCTGGAGCTAACGCAGCTATTATGCCCTATGTTTTGGCAACCGCTGGAGCTGCCGGACTAATTGCCAGCTTTGGCAACGAGAAGGTCAATAAGCTGTTCCGGGAAAAGATGTACAGCGGGGAATGGGCCGGTACTATGTGCTTAACCGAACCCAATGCAGGTTCCGACGTAGGTGATCTCTTGACCAAGGCCTATCCTACCGATGAACCCGGTGTATATAAAATAAAAGGCACCAAATGCTTCATTACCGGTGGAGAACAGGATATTACTGAAAACATTGTTCATCTGGTGCTGGCGCGTGTAGAAGGTGCTCTGCCTGGTACCAAGGGCATATCCTTATTTGCGGTACCGAAAATGTGGGTAGATGATGACGGAAACATCACTGGGCCTAATGATGTTGCTTGTATCGGTATCGAGCACAAAATGGGGATAAAGGGTTCTGCTACCTGTGTAATGTCCTTCGGTGAGAACAATGAATGCCGGGGATACCTGCTGGGTAATCCTCCTGATGAAGAAGGCAGAGGCGAAGGTATGGCTCAGATGTTCCAGATGATGAATGGAGCACGTATGGAAACAGGACATGCTGCTGTGGCAGAAACAGCCGTTGCCTATCATAATGCTGCCAATTATGCCAATGAGCGAATTCAAGGCCGGTTGATAACTAATCCTAAAGCTGGCCGGCAGTTGATTATTAAGCACGAAGATGTGCGCCGTATGCTGCTGGATCTCAAGGCCCATGTGGAGGCTATGCGCGCCCTGATCTTCAAGACTTACTACTATTTTGACATTTTGGAAAACACCACTGATCCGGAAGAAAAGAAGTTAATCTCCGGAAAGATTGACATCCATACTCCTATTGTGAAAGCTTACTGCTCCGATAAAGCCTGGGAACTGTGTGCGGAAGCCATGCAGGTATTTGGTGGCAATGGTTATTCCGAAGAATATCCCATTGCTGAATTGGCCCGGGATGTAAAGATCTACTCCATTTGGGAAGGCACCAATTTTATCCAGTCTATGGACCTGGTAGGCCGTAAGTGGATGATGGGCAAGGGCAAAGTATTTGCTCAGTGGCTGGCTGATATCGAGGCCTTCACCAATGAAAATGCAGGTCATCCGGTGCTGGCAAGTGAAATGGCTATCCTGAAAAGAGCGGTAGAGGCCTATAGGGAGATTCAAGGCACCATTGCCAACTACGTTATGAATCAGAAGATGAGCATGATGCCTTTATATGCTACCAGAATACTTCATGCCACTGGAGAACTGGTCTGTGGTCAGATGATTCTCGAACAGGCTTTGGTAGCTCAAGCCAAAATAGATGAGTTAGGTAAAGATCATTATGACTATGCATTCTATAATGGGAAGGTTAATGCTGCCCGTTATTACCTACACAATATTGTGCCCAATATCTTCCGCACTTTGGAGGTAATTAAAGACGGCGATACCTCGGTGATAGATATTGATGAAAATGCCTTCTTAATTTTCTAAAGTTAACGAGCTAGGTCCCCCCTAGTTTGGCACAGGGTTTAGCATGTTAAACTTAGAATGCTGCCCTGTGGTATAGAACCGGAACAGCTGTTGCTGGGCCGGTTTTCTTTTATTCGGAAATATGAGAAAATTCAAACAAATAATTGCCAAAGAGGAATTATTTAACTTATTTAGAATATTGAAACTAGTGAGGAAGTATGGCGGCTTTCTTACTGAGCAGCTGGTGGAGGAATATCACCAGCTGCTCAGGAATAGAATGTCATGATTGATGCATGGAAATGGTTTCATGTGCGGGAATAGTTAAGGGAGGTGATAAGAGAGAAGTGTGAGGTGAGAAGTTGGAAGTGAGAAATGAGAATCAGCATTTTTCAGTGAGAAGCGTAACTTTGAACAGTTATGATGTTAACGTATTATAAGCTAGACAAAGAGAAACTTACAACAAACTAAGGGGGACTTCCCTGCGGGGGAACAGGGGACAACTTCATAATATGATTAGACATAAAAATAGATATAATCAGGGGGGCCTCCTGGAAATGGGAGGGTGTAAAATATGTCTGCTAATTTTGCATACCTAAATACTCGTGACTTAAAATTCATTGCCAAAGAATGGCTGCCTACCGAAAAGATTTTTGCCTATCCAAGGTTTTCCGAGTATTATTCCAAAGACGATGTGGATGCAATTCTCGATCCCTGTCTGAAAATGGCCAAGGAATTGATCGAGCCTACCAATGAAGATGGTGACAAGAATCCGGTAAGATTCGAAAATGGCAAGGTAATACTACCAAAATCCTTTGGACCGCTTTTTAAGCAGCTCCAGTCTGAAGGGTGGGGAACCAGCAATATCGATCACAGCGAAGGGGCAATGGTTCTGCCCGAAATATTGTTCGCCATGGTATGGGAAATGTTCTGTGCTGCCAATCCGGCTTTCGGACCGTATATTATATTGACTACAGGAGCAGCCGGGCTTATTCAAACTTTTGGCGACGAAAAACTGAAGCAAATGTTCCTTCCCAAGATGATGGACGGAACTTGGAGTGGGACCATGTGCCTGACTGAGCCTACGGCTGGTTCGGACGTAGGGGATATTCTCTCCAAAGCCTATCCTACCGATCATCCGCGTATTTTCAAAATCAAGGGCCAGAAAATATTCATCACTGGCGGTGACAATGATTTTACCGAAAACATTATCCATCTATATTTAGCCAGAGTTGAAGGAGCTCGCCCTGGAACTAAAGGCATTTCCCTCTTTGTAGTACCTAAGTATTGGGTTAATGAAGATGGCACCCTGGAGGATAACGATGTTCAGACTACCGGGGTGGAACATAAATTGGGTCAGCATGGATCTTGCACCGCAGCTCTGTCCATGGGCGAAAACAATAACTGCCGTGGTTGGCTATTGGGTATTGATCCTCGCGAAAACGATGGCAAGGGCGAGGGTATGGCCCAGATGTTCCAGATGATGAATATGGCCCGTATGGAAACCGGACATGCTGGTCTGTCCTGTATCGCCAATGCCTTCTATAATGCCCGGGATTATGCAAAAGAAAGAATTCAAGGACGGCCGCTGACCAATCCCAAAGGTGACCGGGTTACCATAATAAACCATGAAGATATCCGTCGTACCTTACTGATGGGTAAAGCCCATACTGAGGCCATTCGGGCTATGATGTATAGGGTCTATTTCAATTTTGACGTTCGTGAGAATGATCCCGACCCGGCAGAAAGGGAAAAAGCCAATGATTTTATAGAAGTTGCTACTCCGCTTTGCAAGGCTTATCCCACTGATGAAGCCTGGTGGCTGATTGGAGAGGCCATTCAAGCTTATGGAGGCTATGGCTATTGTGAGGAATACCCGGTTGCTCAGATTGCCCGGGATGTAAAGATTTATTCCATCTGGGAAGGGACCAACTTTATTCAATCGTTGGATCTAATCGGACGCAAGTGGCTTATGAAAAAAGGTGCTGCCTTTGCTGCCTTTATTCAGAACATCCGCGATTTCTACGAAGCCAATAAGAACGCGGCCGGTTTTGAAAAAGAATTCGCCAATCTGGGAAGAGCTTTAGATGCCTATGCCGAGATCCAAATGGCCATTGGTGGGTACTTTGGTAACAAGCAGTATGGCATGATGCCTCTGTATGCTCGTCGCATACTGACTGCCACTTCCCAGCTTTTTGCCGGCTGGTGTATTTTGGATCAGGCACTGTTAGCTGACCAGAAAGCTAAGGAAGTTGGTCCCGACCATTATGACTATCCGTTCTACAGTGGCAAAGTAGCCGCAGCTCGCTATTACCTGCGTAATGTGGTGCCTAATGTATGGGCAGTTGCCGAAATTGTCAAAGACGGAGATACCTCAGCTCTGGATATCGACTTACGGTCCTTTGACTACTAAATTTGCTAACCGCAGGGAGGCTGCCGTATAGGCAGCCTTTTCTTTCCGAAGCAGGGGGAAGCAGGGGGACGGGGAAGCAGGGGGACGTTCTTTTTGCTTCCTTTCGTTCTCACGCGGAAGCAAAAAGAACGTCCCCCTGCTTCCCCCCCTGCTTCCCCCCTGCTTCCTGATTGTCATAATAACTAGACTATTCTATACTGCTCTCATAGAGAATTTTATGGACAGGAGAGGATGACCAAGTGAATGATAATGCACAATTGGCTCGTAACTGGGCTATGGGTTGTCACCTAGCCGCTCTGGTGCTCTATGTAGGGGTGCCCTTTGGTAATATCTTAGGCCCGCTCCTGGTGTGGCTCCTGAAAAAGGATGAATATGCCCTGGTTGACCAGCAGGGTAAAGAAGCTCTCAACTTTCAGATATCTTTAATGGTATACAGTATAGTTGCGGTTATTGCTCTTGTTGTATGTGCTGTTACAGTGATTTTGGTTCCGGTTGCGGTTGTGCTGGGTGTTTTGCTGGTAATCCTTTTCCTGGTTAATTTAATAATGATAATCGTAGCCGCTATTAAAACCAGCAATGGTGAATGGTTTACCTATCCGTTGACAATTAAGTTCATAAAATAATCTAAGGTTTTAGCTAACAGCATACATTCCTAAAAAAAAGCCGTCCTATTAAGGACGGCTTTGCTCATATATTGTGTGGTAAGAGGAGGCACACATGAGCTATATGGAAGGGAAAGTAATCAGGCTGACAATCAAGTTAATTATGAACCTCACTATGTTGTTAATAAAATCAGCTGTTTTGACCTGCCTGACAAAGACTTGTGAAGCGTCAAAATGCGGTGTGGTGCTGGTTCAACCTTGATCCGTCTACCTGATAATAAATTATGAAGTGGGGAGGGAAAGTGTGACTGATGAAGGAGCGTTTTTATAAAATAGGTGAAGTGTCAGAGATCCTGAATATAGAGCAGCACACCCTGCGCTACCTGGAGAACAGCCTGAAAATAAAAATCAAACGCGATGAGCGTGGAGACCGTTTATATACGGATTCTGATATTGACACTTTACGATTAGTTCTCAAGCTAAAGGAAAAAGGGCTGAACACTACTGCTATACGTTTGGCTTTAGAAAACTCTGAGCAAGAAGAGGCGAGCCCGGTAACCAATTCCGATCCGCAGGGGCCTTTGGTAACTTTTGAATTTGTGGAAGCCGTGTCTTTAGTGCGCCAGGTAGCGGATCAAAACGAGGAGATAATGCGCCAGAACCAGCTGATGGAGGAACGACTCAAGCGCATGGAAGAAAAGCTGGATCGCTACACCCGGGAGCGGGATCAAAGCATAGAAGAGTTGATCCGCCTTCTTAAGGCAGAGGGTGGTGAAAGTAAAGGTAAATCCTGGCTTTCCCGGCTGCGCGGTAAATAACCCCAATCTAAGACTGTACCCAATATAGTCTTGCTTGTCCTGATAGTTAATGGTCCAGGCAATAGGGTCCAGGTTTTACGCACCATTTTAGATGCAGGACAAGACTAAGGCCAGGCCAGATGGTTGTTGGGAATAATACCAGGTGATAAATTGAGATTTTTTGACTTAATATATGAATGTGTTTCAGTAAATCACAGGTCTCGACAAAATATTTAATTTATTTTATACTTACAACAGTAGCTATGATGAACAAGAGTAAAGAAATTAAGTGCTATTTATAGAATCAATAAAATACCGGGATGATGGGTATCGAGAGAGGGAGCGACAGCTCACACCGAAGGAGCAAGCATTATTTTGTTCCCTGAAAAATGCGAAACTCTCAGGTAAAGGGATCGTACTCGGACCATTCTCTGGAAAGTCATCAGACACCGAAGGGGCAAACCATATGGTGAAACTCTCAGGTTAAATAACAGAGTGTTAGGGGACTAACAAAGCTCTGTTATTTTTTTTTCAAAACAGTAAATAGTGCGAATCTAAAGAGTATTCGAACCTGTAATATCAGAAATTCTAAAATTCGGCAAATTGTATACCCTCTTCTTTTTGGATAGCCAAGCTATTTCGCATAAATCAAGTTGACTTTTGAAAAGAAAGGGGAGGAAAGGTTGTTGTGAGGTTTTTTGCAACATTCTAATACAAAGATTGGAGGGGTTGAAAGTGGCCGATAAAAAATGTTTTGTGCACCCGTATATACCTAATTCAGCACCCGCAGTCGAGCAGGCAATGCTGGAGGAACTAGGTGAAACGGCGGCAGAAAATCTTTACAGGGTCATTCCGGATAATTTAAAACTACACAGGAAACTTGACCTGCCCGAGCCGCTGGTTTCTGAATATGAGCTAAAAAGGCATGTTGAGAAAATACTGGCCAAAAACCAAACCTGTGATGAATATATAAGTTTCTTGGGTTCGGGTTATTGGCATCACTACGTGCCGGCTGTTTGCAGCGAAATAGCCAACCGCGCCGAATTTTTAACCGCCTATTGGGGTGATACTTATTCGGACTTTGGTAAATGGCAGGCTATGTTTGAATATCAATCCCTGATGGGTGAATTATTGAATATGGAAGTAGTCAGCAGTCCCACTTATGATTGGAGCTCAGCTGCTAGCAGCGCCATAATGATGGCCGTCAGAATAACCGGCCGGAGTGATGTGCTGGTTCCTAGTAACATCAGCAAAGGACGGCTGAGCCAAATGAAAAATTTCATCCACGGCAGAGCCAATCTTAAAACCGTCGAATATACTGCCAACGGAACCCTCTCTTTAGAAGATCTCCACAAAAAGATTTCGGCTGATACAGCTGCTGTGTATTTTGAAAACCCCACTTTTTTCGGATGCTTTGAAACCCAAGGAAAAGAAATCGCAGATCTTGCCCATAAAGCAGGAGCTCTGGTGGTGGTGGGTGTGGATCCCAGCAGCCTGGGGATTGTTAACCCACCTGCAGACTACGGGGCTGATATAGTATGCGGAGATGCTCAGCCATTAGGGAATGCGATGAATTATGGCGGCGGAGCTTGCGGCTTTATAGCTACCCAGGATGACGAACGTTTGGTAGCTGAGTATCCTACCCTTTTGGTTAGCATAGCTAAGGGTGAGAATGAAGACCTTTGGGCTTTCGGCGAGTGTACTCATGAACGTACCTCCTATGTAAAACGTGGGGATTCCCCTGATTTTATAGGTACTTCTCAATGGCTTAATGCCATAACCTCAGGTGTTTACCTATCTCTTATGGGTCCGGCTGGTATGAAGGAACTAGGTGAAGGCATATTAAGGCGAACTGCTTATACCATCAAACAGCTATCCAGCTTGGAAGGAGTACGTACTCCTGTATTCAACGGTCCCCATTTCAAAGAATTCATAGTCAACTTTGATGCAACTGGCAAGACGGTTGCCGAAATAAACAAGAAGCTTTTGAGCTATGGTATATTCGGCGGCAAAGATCTTAGCCGGGATTATCCTGAATTTGGCCAAAGCGCTCAGTATTGCGTAACAGAGGTCCATTCCTTAGATGACATCAACCGGCTGGTTAGCGCGTTAAAGGAGGTCTTGGCATGAGAAAGAATATAGACTACCATGCAGCTCGCTGGGACGAGCCCCTCATAATGCAGTTAGGAACACCTGGTGAACGGGGGGTTCTTTTACCGGCCTGTGAAAAACAGATATTAGAGGAAACAGATGATCCTGCCAATATACTGCCAGCTCACCTGTTGAGGCAAACACCACCAGAATTGCCAGAGGTTTCGCAGCCTCGGGTGGTTCGGCATTTCATGAGATTATCGCAGATGACCATGGGATTTGATGTGACTCCTGACATCAGTCAGGGCACCTGCACTATGAAATACAGCCCCAAGATTAATGAAGTTTTTTGCCAGTCTCCCAAGCTTCGCCAGCTTCACCCCTATCAGGACGAGGAGACTGTTCAAGGTATATTAGAAATCATCTATAAACTAAAATTATTCCTCTGTGAAATTTCCGGAATGGACGACTTTACCTTCCAGCCCGGTGGTGGCTCCCAAGCTATCTATACTAATGCTTGTATAATAAGAGCTTACCATGAAGCCAATGGTGAGGGAGAAAAGCGCAACGAAATTATCTCCACGGCATTTTCTCATCCGGTTGATTCTGCAGCGGCTCATACCGCTGGCTTTAAGGTCATAACCTTAATGCCGGAAAGCAACGGCTATCCCAGTGTGGAAGCCTTAAAAGCAGCTATTTCACCGCGAACTGCTGGTCTAATGATAACTAATCCGGAGGATACCGGGATATTTAATCCCCATATTCACGAATTTGTAGATCTGGTCCACGAAGCTGGTGGCTTATGTTCCTATGATCAGGCTAATGCCAACGGGATATTAGGAATTGCTCGCGCTCGTGAAGCCGGGTTTGACATGTGTCATTTTAATCTTCACAAGACCTTTTCTTCTCCCCATGGCTGCATCGGACCTGGATGTGGTGCAGTTGGAGTAAGCGACAAACTGGTAAGATTTTTGCCAGTTCCCAGGGTAAGTTTCGATGGGGAAAAATATCACATCGAATTTGACCATCCCGATTCGATAGGACAGGTAAGAAATTACAACGGAAATATACCGGCTGTTCTCAGATCCTATGCCTGGATAATGAGCTTAGGGGCAGAAGGCTTGAAACGCGTGGCCGAGATAGCTGTACTGAACAACAATTACCTGACCAAGAAAATCTCCCAGATAAAAGGAGTAACTATCGCCTATCCGGAAGGCGGACAGCGCCTGGAACAGACCAGATTTTCCTGGGAAACCCTGACAAAGGATACCGGAGTGACTACAGAAGATGTCCGGAGAAGGATAGTTGATTATGGTATTCAGAGTTATCACACCAGTCATCATCCCATAATTGTACCGGAGCCCTTTACTCTGGAACCCAGCGAAAGCTTTTCCAAGGAAGATTTGGATTTGTACGTTGAGATCTTCAGTAAGGTAGCGGAAGAAGCCTATGAAAACACCGAGGTAGTCTTAACTGCTCCTCACCGCAGTACGACCTATCAGGTGGATCGTAGTGGTTGTAACGACCCGGAACAATGGGCTATGACCTGGAAAGCCTACCGCAGAAAGCATCTGAAGTAGTATTACCAGGCTGTTTAAGGAGAGATCAAATTGAGCTATCTACACATGAAAGGTATTAGTAAATCGTTCCCTGGTGTAAGAGCATTAAGTAATGTAGATTTTGAAGCGGAAAAAGGAGAAGTTCATGCTATTGCTGGTGAAAATGGCGCCGGAAAGTCTACCCTGATCAAAATTCTGTCCGGAGCCTATCTACCTGATGAGGGACAAATATTTTTAGATGGAAAAGAATTATCCATAACTGATCCTCATTCTGGACGCGAGCAGGGAATATCAGTTATTTATCAGGAATTGAGCCTGATACCCAACATGACTGTTGCCGAAAATATTTTCTTAGCCAACATGCCCAAGAGATTGGGGGCGGTAAAATGGCAGGAGATGAGGCAGCGTTCCCATGATGTACTCCAAGAAATAGGCTTCGATATCAGCCCTAATGCCAAGGTAAGGGATCTAAGCATTGTACAGCAGCAGGCGGTGGAGATTGCCAAAATATTGGTGGAAGAAACCAAAATTGTGGTTATGGATGAACCTACCGCCCTTTTGCCTCCGCGGGAAGTAAAGACTTTGTTCGAAGTAATTAACAAGCTAAGAGCAAAGGGGGTAACGGTACTATATATCTCCCACCGCCTGGATGAACTATTTCAAATCGCAGACCGGATTACGGTGCTCAGGGATGGAACCAAGATCGGTACTGTCAAACCTCAGGATATTAATCAGGATGAATTGATTCAGATGATGATTGGAAGAAAACCGGCCGAACGGCAGTACTGGAAACCCGAAAGAGCCGAAATGCTGAAAAATGCTCCGGTAGTTCTGGAAGTTGAAGGCTTAGGCGACGGGAAGAACTTAAAGAATGTTTCGTTGAGCGTTCGTAAGGGTGAAATTTTAGGTATAGCTGGCCTGGTAGGTTCAGGCAATAGCGAGATATTACAGTGTATTTTTGGAGCCAAACAGGCGGTTAGCGGTAGGATCAAAATTCAAGGTAAAGAGATTAAGTCCTTCGAACCTGCCACTTCCATTAAAAACAGTCTGGCTTTTTTACCGGCTGATAGAAAAAACCTGGGATTGGTATTGGGAATGACTATCAAGCGCAATATTTCCCTGACTGGACTGGATCAACTAAGTAACTTCTTCGTGGTCAAAAACCACCAGGAAAATGCAGTGGTGGATCAGCTCATAAAAAAACTCAGGATTAAGAGCAGAAGCCGGGAGCAAATGGTAGAAACTTTATCTGGCGGTAACCAGCAAAAGGTGGTAATGGCCAAGTGGCTGCTGCCTGAATGCCAAATCCTCATGTTTGATGAGCCTACCCGGGGAATCGATGTAGGGGCCAGGTCAGAAATTTATGAACTGATGCTGGAATACGTTGATCAGGGTGGAACCATTGTCATGGTAAGCAGCGACATGCAGGAATTGCTAGCAGTCTGTGACCGGATCATAGTCATTGGCCAAGGTCAGGTTACCGCTGTCTTTGATCATGAAGAAGCTACTGAAGAAAAAATAGGAATGGCAATGTTTTAGGGAGGGCAGGAAGATGAAGAACGGTTTACGCAACTTTGACTTTCGATCCTTTTGGAATTCATATCAGGTATGGATAATTTTTATAGCTTTAATTATCTGTTATAGTTTAATTTCACCTGATTTCTTTACCTCCAGGAATATCAGCAATATTATGACCCAGAATGCCATGCTGGTGGTTGTGGCTATGGGACAGTTGCTGGCGGTTATTACTGGAGGAATCGACCTGTCGGTAGGAGCTATTTTGGCACTTACCGGTGTCATGACGGCTAAATTCGTAGTAGGTGGCATGTCGGTATATGTTGCCATATTGGCTGCTATCGGTATTGGTGCTCTAGCAGGAGTCATAAGTGGTCTGCTGGTTTCCAAATTCAAGTTTGCTCCTTTTATTGCCACTCTGGCCACCATGGTAATGGTCAAAGGTATGACATTTGTTCAATCAGGTGGGCACGTTACTTATGTTTCCGATCCCACTTTCAAGTTCTTAGGGCGGGGAAGCATTCTGGGTATGCCAGTAATGATATGGGTAATGTTGCTGGTTATTTTCCTGGTATGGTTTGTTTTAACTAAAACTGTCGTAGGCCGCAGGCTTTATGCAGTCGGAGGAAATCCGGAAGCGGCCCGCCTGGCAGGCATCAATGTACCCAGGTATTTATTTGCGGTTTACGTTTGTTCAGGCGCTCTGGCCGGGCTAGCGGGTGCTTTTATGGCCTTCCGCCTGGGAGCTGGCAGCCCCACCATAGGTTCTGAATGGGAACTTGATACTATAGCTGCCGTTGTAGTTGGTGGTGCATCACTTATGGGTGGTATTGGTGCACCGTTGAATGCCATGCTGGGTGCTCTGATTATAGGGTTTATCCGCAATATACTCAATCTGTTGGGAGTAGCTACCTATCCACAGTTAATAGTAAAAGGTCTAATCATCATCTTGGCCGTACTTAGCCAGAATCTTGGCAGTGGGCTTATAGTAACCAAAAAGAAAACCGGAGGTGGTGTTCAACCAGAAACAGATATAGTGCAGAGTGGAAAAGAGTAAAGCTCATAGACGGTGAGAAAAAAAGGAGGTTGGAGCAATTGCGTAAAAACAGAGGGATAGCCTATTTACTGTTAGTCGCTATGGTTTTTTCCGTATTAATGTTAAGCGGATGCGGAGGACAAGAACAAACCGGCGGGGATACACAACAGCCTTCGTCTCAATCTAGTGGCAGCCTTAATCCCACTGGTGAAAAGGTTACCATAGGCTGGAGTGAAAGAGCTTTGGCCGGAACTCCCTGGTTTGAAGCCATGGTAAGTGCAGCTAAAGAATTAGCAGCTGAAAACAATATTGAGTTGATCGTAATTGATGCACAGAACAAACCTGATAAACAGGTTGCTGACGTGGAAGATCTTATTGCCCGGGGTGTAGATGCAATAGTTCTGGATCCCTGCCATCCTACCGCTGTACTGACGGCTGTAGAGCAGGCCAATGCTGCTGGTATACCAGTAGTAGGAGTTAACAGCGCTATCGATACCAGCGTTAATCCTAATGCCAGGATCGAGACCATTGTAACCTCGGATAACTATACCATTGGTTATAATGTTGGCTATGAATTAGGCAAAAAGTATGACAAGCCTGAAGCTAACGTAGTTATTATGAGTGGTCACATGGGAGACCTGGAAGGCTGGCAGAGAAGAAGCGGATTTATAGCTGGTTTTTCAGAATACCAGTACGAGAAATTCGGTGCTGCCAAAATCAATATTTTGGCTCAGCGTTATGCCGGTGACTGGGATCCGGATAAAGCTTTGACTCAGATGCAGGATATACTGGTAAAATTCCCCAAACAGATTGATATTCTCTTTAGTGAAGGCGATGCCATGGCATTAAGCTGTGTAACTGCTCTTAAATCAGCAGGAGAAACAGGTGTACTGGTGGGCTCCATCGATGGGCAGCTGGAAGCCATTGAAGCCCTAAAAGACGGCGATATCGTAGCCATCGGCGTAAACAGTGCCGTTGAAACCGGTAAAGGCGGTGTCGAATATATCATGAGAGTATTGGGTGGTGAAAAAGTAAATAGCCGTATTTACGTACCTTCACCAACTATTACTCAGGATAATGTCGACCAATACTACAAGCCGGGTGTACCTTTCCTATAATAAGTTGCATAACGGGAATGCAGCTACCTGCATTCCCGTTATCAGAACAAATGGCAAAGCATACAGCATAAGGAGACCAACAATATGAAGCGCTTAGGGCTTTTAGTTAACCCAATTGCCGGAATGGGCGGCAAGGCAGGATTAAAAGGCAGTGATGGTACTGAAACAGTGGAAAAAGCGCTTAAGCTGGGGATAGAGCCGGAATCACCCCGTCGTGCAGTAGAAGCTCTGAAAGTCTTGCTGCCAATTAAAGAAGAGATACAAATAATAACCTATCCTGCTGAAATGGGAGAAAATGAAGCTCGAGAAGCAGGGTTTGAACCCGTGGTAGTGGGGAGTATAAATTCCGGCCGCACCAGTAGAGAGGATACCTTAAGGGCAGTAGAAGACATGTTAAATATGGATATTGATCTCCTGCTTTTTGCCGGAGGCGACGGTACTGCCCGTGATGTTTTTGAAGTGGTTAATACACGAATACCAGTATTAGGGATTCCAGCTGGAGTGAAGATTCATTCTGGTGTATATGCGGTCAACCCCCGCAGTGCAGGACAGGCAGCCTTGCTGTACCTGCAGGGTAAGTCCGGAAGTCTAACCGAAGCTGAAGTCATGGATATTGATGAAGATGCTTTCCGCCAGGGAACAGTTAAGGCCAGCCTTTTTGGTTATATGCTCATACCCGAGGATAAGCGCCATATGCAGAATACTAAAGCCGGGTCCCGCTCGGGCAGTGCAGACTTAAGCGGTATAGGCAGGCGAATAGCTGCCTCCATGGAAGAGGACGTGCTATATATAATCGGCCCTGGCACAACTACTCGCGTTATTATGGAACAACTCAACCTTCCCAATACCCTTCTGGGTGTTGATGTAGTGTTAAATAAAAAGCTGCTTGCTGCTGATGTAAATGAAAAACAATTGTATCAGATTATTGATGGGAAACGGGCTAAGATTATTGTTACGGTTATCGGCGGACAGGGGCATTTTCTGGGGCGCGGCAACCAACAGATAAGTCCGCGGATTATTCGTAAAGTAGGTAAGGAAAACATTATCGTGATAGCAGCCCAAGAAAAGCTGATAGCCTTACAACCAGCTTCGCTGCTGGTTGATACTGGTGACAACCAGTTAGATCAGGAACTCAGCGGATATATACAGGTTATCACCGGAGAGCATGACAGTATGGTTTTACCGGTACGCAGCTAGCATACTTTTTTAAGAAGTTAATTTTGTACACCAGCCATGCATGGGGTGACAATTGAATATAGGGATGATGGGCTCGAGAGAGCTGAGTATAATACTCACACCGAAGGAGCAAACTTTTCTGGTTATCCTCCTGGAAAAAGTGAAACTCTCAGGTTGACGGATCGAGTTCGGACCAATCTCTGGAGAGTCGAAAGACACCAAAGGGGCAAGCGCAAGCGAAACTCTCAGGTTAAAAAACAGAGAACAAGGATAACTTGTTCTCTGTTTTTTTTAACTAATTTATCTAAGGTGGTGATACTATTGGCCGCAAACTATGATCTATTGATTCTTGGAGGCGGGCCAGCCGGACTGGCAGCGGGCATTTATGGTGCCAGGGCCAAATTAAAGACCGCCATTATTGAGAAGGGAAGGCCAGGTGGACAGGCAGCTACCACTGGTGAATTGGTAAATTACCCAGGCTTTGGGCCAGGAACTACTGGTCCGGAACTTACCCAGGCTATGGCTGATCACGCACAGGCATTTGGGGTGGAATTTATTCGAGATACAGTAACCGGAGTGAAGCTGGATGAAAACATAAAGGTAATCAGCGGCAAAAAGGATGACTACCACGCAAAAGCGGTGATTATTGCCCTGGGAGCTGAACCCCGTCTGTTAAACGTACCAGGTGAGGGTAAACTACGGGGTAAGGGGGTAAGTTACTGTGCCACCTGTGATGCAGATCTTTTTGAAGAACTGGATGTGGCTGTAGTAGGCAGCGGAGATGCGGCCGTTGAAGAAGCCGAATACCTGACAAGATTTGCCGACTCAGTAACCATGATAGTCATTCATGATGAGGGTCATGTGGATGCCAACCAGGTATCTGCGGAACGTGCTTTTAAGTCCGATAAGATTAAGTGGATCTGGAACAGTACGGTTAAAACCATTAACGGTGACGAGATAGTAGAATCAATTACCGTAAAAAATATTAAAACCGGAGAAGAAAGTGACCTTACCGTCAATGGAGTTTTTATTTATATCGGTACTGTTCCCAAAACCGATTTGGTTAAAGACATTTTGGAGCTTAATCCTCAAGGTTATATCATAACCGATGACCAAATGCGCACTAATGTGGAAGGAGTCTATGCTGCTGGCGATGTGCGGGACAAGTATTTACGCCAGGTGGTTACAGCCGTAGCCGATGGGAGTATTGCCGCTGTAGCTGCCCAAAAATATATTCAAGAACGGGAATTATGGGAGAAGGAGGTTATAAATTCCCCCAAGCCAGTTGTGGTTGTCTACTATAATCCCACGGATATGCAAGGAACTGAAAAGACAGGCATGGTTGATCAGTTTCTCCAGAATAATCCGGGCAAATTTAACCTGGTAAAAGTGGACGCTACCCGCAACGAGCTAGTGAAAACCCGCTATCAGATTTCCGAGGAGAGTTTGCCACTAATACAGCTCTTTGTAGATGGGAAAGTTACCGCAACTATCAATGAAATCAGTGAAGAAAGCTTAAAGGAACTACTTAAATAACAAAGTACAAAGGAGGTTAAAATGATGCTGGAGGTCACCAAAGAAAATTTTGACCAAGAAGTACTAGAAGCCGATCAAGTAGTTATGGTTGACTGGTGGGGACCCAAATGTGAACACTGCTTGGAACTTATGCCGGATATAGAGAAACTAGCTGAGAAGTATAAAGAACAGATGAAGTTTTGTTCGGTGAACGTGTCTGGTAATCGTCGTTTAGCCATCAGCCATAAGGTCCTGGGACTGCCGGCTATACTATTCTTCCGTAACGGAGAAAAAATTGATGAGCTATCAGGTCAGGATATTACTGTCGAAGATATCGAAGCCAAGATACAACAATACCTTAAGTAAAAGACGGGAGGTATGACGGTGAAGCTGGAACTGGGTAACATATTTGTCAAAGATGTTAGATTCGGTGAACGGACGGAAGTAAAGGACGGCATTGTATATGTAAATAAAGCCGAGTTATTAGCCGTTATAGCTGATAAGCGCCTTTGCTACCGTGATATCCACATTGTCAGGCCGGGGGATTCGGTACGTCTGTGCCCGGTTAAAGATGTCCTGGAACCGCGGGTCAAAGTCGAAGGTGGGGGCCATGTGTTTCCAGGGATTATTGGAGACTCAACCGTGGTAGGCCAGGGGCGTACCCATGTATTAAAAGGGATGACGGTCATTACTGTGGGAAATATTGTGGGTTTCCAAGAAGGCATTATTGATATGACCGGCCCTGGGGCTGAATACACTCCTTTTTCCCAAACCATCAACCTGGTGATTGATTGCGAAAAAGCTGGAGATATAAAACAGCATGAGCATGAGGAAGCAGTCCGTATGGCTGGTCTTAAAGCTACCCGGTATATAGCTGAGGCAGCCCGGGATGTAGAGCCAGACGAAATAACAGCCTTCGAAACCAAGCCCATCCCCCAACAGTATAACGAGTATCCAGACCTGCCTAAGGTTGCTTATGTATATATGCTGCAGAGTCAGGGATTGCTGCACGATACTTATGTTTATGGAGTAGATGCTAAGAAAATACTGCCCACCTTTATGTTCCCCACCGAGGTTATGGATGGAGCCATTATAAGCGGCAACTGTGTTTCTGCCTGCGACAAGAATACCACTTACCACCACTTAAATAACCCGGTTATACATGACCTCTACCTTCGTCACGGCAAGGACCTTAACTTTATAGGAGTAGTTATAACTAACGAAAACGTTACTTTAGCGGATAAGGAACGCAGCTCTAATCTCTGTGCCAAATTAGTTCAGTCCCTGGGAGTAGATGGGGTCATTATCAGCGAAGAAGGTTTTGGCAATCCGGATACCGATTTGATCATGAACTGCAAGAAAATCGAAAAACTGGGGATTAAAACTGTTCTAATAACCGACGAATATGCCGGAAGGGATGGAGCTTCCCAGTCACTGGCAGATGCAGATGCGCTGGCCGATGCCGTAGTAAGCGGAGGCAATGCTAATCAGTTAATCGTTTTGCCGGCTATGGAAAAAGTCATTGGCTTTGATGAGGCGGCCAATATTATAGCCGGAGGATTTGCCAATTCCCTGAAAGAGGATGGGTCAGTTGAAGTGGAGATACAGTCCATTATTGGTGCTACCAATGAACTAGGCTTTAATCGTATGGGTGCTATTGGAAAGTAATTAGCAGATTAAGGAGGATGACTGAACATGACTATTGATAAAAGCTTTTTTGCCGGCAAAAAGATTTGTATATTGGGAGACCGGGATGGAATTCCCGGACCAGCTATCGCTGAATGTATGAAAACCATCGGCGGGGAAATAGTGTTTACCAGTACTGAATGCTTCGTTTGAACGGCAGCTGGGGCCATGGACATGGCCAATCAAGCCCGCATCAAGGAGATAGCTGAGAAATATGGCAGCGAAAATGTAGTAGTTGTATTAGGCGGAGCTGAGGCAGAGTCAGCTGGACTAACCGCGGAAACGGTTATTGCCGGAGATCCCACCTATGCCGGACCTTTGACCAACATTGCCCTGAAGTTACCGGTGTACCACATACTGGAGTTAAAAGAATTAGTAGACCCGCAGGTCTATGAAGATCAAATCAGTATGATGGAGATGGTTTTGGAAGTTGATGAGATAGTTGCCGAAATGAGCAATATCAGAGACGAGCTCATGAAAGATTAATGAAAGGGGAGCAGATGTTACTATGGCAGCAGTCAGAGCCGTTCACTATATAAACCAGTTTTTCGGGCAAATTGGCGGAGAAGAAAAGGCTGATATCAAACCCTTTAAGCAGGATGGACCGGTGGGCCCAGGTACCGCTCTGCAGAAAGCTTTGGGCTCGGAAATAGAAATAGTAGGAACGATAATATGCGGGGATACCTATTTCAATGAAAATATTGATACGGCTAGCCAGGAAGTTATGGATCTGATGGCTGGTTACCAGCCGCAGATGGTAATTGCCGGTCCAGCCTTTAATGCCGGCAGATATGGCATGGCCTGTGGTGCGGTTTGTGCCGCTGCGGCGGAGAGGTTTTCCATCCCGGTAATAACTGGTATGTATGAAGAAAATCCCGGGGCTGATCTTTACCGTAAACAGGTATATGTAGTCAAGACCGGCAATTCGGCGGCCAAAATGCGGGACGCTATTTCTGCCATGAGCAAATTAGCTCTGAAATTAGCCCGGGGAGAGGAACTAGGGACCCCGGCGGAAGAAGGGTATCTGGACAAAGGCATAAGGGTGAATATCGTCTTTGAGGAACGGGGTTCCGCCCGGGCGGTAGAAATGCTGTTGAAGAAGCTCAAGGGGGAACCCTACCAAAGTGAGTATCCCATGCCCAGTTTCAGCCGGGTTACACCGCGTCCGCCCATAAAAGATCTTAAACATGCCAAGATTGCCTTGGTTACTTCGGGAGGAATTGTGCCTAAAGGCAATCCTGATCGTATTGAGGCCTCGAGTGCTTCTCATTTCGGACGTTATGATATTACCGGAATTGAGGACTTAACCGAGGACATTTTTCAGACTGCCCATGGCGGCTATGACCCGGTTTATGCCAACCAGGATGCTGACCGGGTTCTGCCCATTGATGTGCTCCGCCAGCTGGAGAAGGAAGGAGTAATCGGCAGCCTACACAATGTTTACTATGCAACGGTAGGTAATGGCACTTCCGTGGCCAATGCCCAGAAATATGCCCATGCTATTGGCCTGGAGCTAGCCCAAGAAAACATTGACGGGATAATACTTACCTCCACCTGAGGGACTTGTACTCGTTGCGGTGCAACGATGGTAAAAGAATTGGAAGAAACGGTAAACGTACCGGTAGTCCATGTTTGTACTATAGTACCTATATCCTTGACGGTAGGTGCTAATCGCATTGTCCCTGCAGTAGCTATACCTCACCCGCTGGGAAATCCCAGCTTGAATATTGAAGAGGAAAGAGCACTGCGCAGAAGTTTAGTGGAAAGGGCCCTAAAGGCACTTACTACCGAGGTAACCGAACAGACTCTGTTCTGAATTGAGCTTTTTACCGCATTTGGGAGAGGAGGCCGCGAATTCTTATGGAATTTCCGGTAATAAAAGCTGCAGCTTATGTGTTGGTACATGCTCCCGATATACTGTACTGGCAAGGTACCACACCGGCCATGGAAAGGATAACCAACCCAGATTCGCAGTTTCTGAAAACTTTGCCGCAATGCCTGCGTTCCTATGCCGACGCGGTGAAGTATCCACCTAATCAGGTATATATTGGCAACTTAAGCCCGGAACAATTACGGGAACTGCCCCAGCCCTGGTTTCAACAGGAGATCACCGCTAGTTCTCAGGGAAAATATGGGCAGATTGTAGATCAGGGTGAGCTTTATGCTCTGCTGAAACTGGTAGACCGCTTCAATTTGGTGGAATTGGAAGAACAATTCTCATGGGAGCAGAAGAAAAAACTAGAGGCGCAGACCATCTTTTCAGCCAGTGAATTAACCCTGCTGGACCAAGGAACCGTCTTTGAGGATATTGAGAAGTTGGTGGAGTCCGGTCTGGCAGAGGGACTCTACCAACAGGGGAAACTGGTTGGTTGTGTGCGGGAGGCTCACGAGTATGACCCTAATTTAAAAGCCCATGTGGTAATGGAGAATTTGGTCAATAAAGCCTCAGCTGTTTTAGCCCTGAAGAACCTGTTAGCCATTCATAAAATTGACCCAGCTGATATCGATTACATTATCGAAACCTCCGAAGAAGCTATTGGAGATATGAATCAGCGGGGAGGCGGCAATTTAGCCAAAGCTGTAGGAGAGGCTGCCGGGCTGGTAAATGCCACCGGTGTTGATTTACGGGGTTTTTGTGCGGGCCCTGTTCATGGTTTAGTAAATGCTGCTTCTTTAGTACAATCCGGTATATTTAATAATGTGGTCCTAATTGGCGGCGGTTCGACAGCCAAATTGGGCATGAACAGCAAAGATCATATCGCCAAAGGCTCTCCGGTTTTAGAAGATATGCTGGGCAGCTTTGCTGTGCTTATCAGTAAAAATGATGGTAATAGCCCGGTTCTAAGGACTGATATTATCGGCAGACATAAAATTGGCTCCGGTTCTGCACCCCAGGCAGTCATTCAGGCTATAGTGGTTGATCCGTTGATCAAGAACAACTTGCGGATTACCGATATAGACCTGTATGCACCGGAACTGCAGAACCCCGAAATCACCATGCCGGCTGGGGCAGGTGATGTGCCTTTAGCCAATTATAAAATGATAGGTGCCATGGCGGTTAAACGGGGCGAATTGGAAAAGCAACAGCTCCTGGACTTTTGTCATAAACATGGCATAATTGGCTTCGCTCCTACTCAGGGACACATTCCTTCAGGTATACCAGCCATAGGTCATATTGTCCACAGCATCCAGCAAAATCAGATAAAGCGGGCTATGATTATTGGTAAAGGGAGCCTGTTCTTAGGACGCATGACGGACTTGTTCGACGGCATCAGTATAGTAATTGAAAAAAATCCGGGTGAGCTGGAAAACCGGGTAACAGTAGCTCAGCAGGATGTGAAACCGGAAAAGAAGGGTATTACCATAGGTTTAACCATCGGTGGCGGGGAGATTGATGTCCAAGATATGCTGTCAGGTGCCCGGCAGGCGGTACAAGCTAATCCAGACTTGAACGTAGTTATAATTGGCCAGTGTGATAGCAGGGAGTTCACTGTTTATGCTGCCGATAGTGAAGAAGCTATCCGGCAAACCAGTGAGCAGTTGCTGCAGAGCGGTATAATCGATGGTCTGGTAACCATGCATTATCCATTTCCTATTGGGGTAACTACTATCGGGAAAGTTATAACCCCAGCCCAGGGTAAAGAAATGTACATTGCTTCAACCACTGGTACAGCAGATACCAACCGGGTTCAGGCTATGGTAAAAAATGCTGTTTTCGGTTTAGCCGTGGCCCGAACTGAAGGTAAAACTAATCCTACTGTCGGGATTTTGAATGTTGAAGGAGCGCGGCAGGTAGAAAGGCACCTGCAACAGATGCAATCAGCCGGTTATCAATTTACCTGGGGAAGCTCACTTCGCCAAGATGGCGGACCAGTGTTAAGAGGCAATGATTTAATCACCGGCAGTGTCGACGTATGTGTTACTGATTCCCTTACCGGTAATGTTCTCATGAAGCTCTTCAGTTCTTTTAACAGCGGAGGCTTGTATGAGACAATTGGCTACGGTTATGGACCTGGCATTGGTGAAGATTTCAACCGGCTTATCTGTATCATTTCCCGAGCTTCTGGCGCACCGGTAATTAGCGCGGCAATAAGCTATTGTGCCAACCTGGTCAAAAATAAATGGCAAGAACAGGTCAAAAAGGAAATTGATCAGGCTAAAAAGTGTGGTTGGATTGTCAGCCGGGAAGCTGATACTAGCACCCAGGAAACGGAAATAGTCTGCCCGCCAGCGAAAACAGTTGATTGTGAAATCCACGGCATTGACATTTTGGAATTGGATGAGGCCATTAAAGTACTCTGGAAAGAAGGCATTTTTGCTAGTTCCGGTATGGGATGCACCGGCCCGGTAATTATGGTGAACAGCAGTGATTACGAAAAGGCCTGCCGGCTGTTAAACAGAAGTAACCAATAGACATTCGTCATCATGAGATAACTTTGTTTAGGTAACAGGCGGGATGAATTAATAATGAGAGCACTCGTAGGGACTGGCAATCTCTATGTGGCTCCAGGCTAACCACGGCTTGGCAGGGTGTTAGCCAGGATGCAGAGGTATTAGCCGGCTTGCTCCAGAACTCTTCGCCTGCAACACACCGGCTTACTTCGGTGCGAAGCGGCTATCTCTTTCATAACCTATATCGACAGTGCAGAGGCTGTCCTTTTAGGACAGCCTCTGCACTGATCTTTTCACTATTCTAGCGATGGGTTTTAATATAATTTTCTACGATATTGTTAAACTCGGTCATAATGTTCCTGAGGATTTGGTTGTTGGCGGAATCAAAGAGGTAATCATCCACCTGACTTACTGGCAACACGTGTGGTGAGGTACCGGTGAGAAACACAGCATCCATATCCAGCATTTCATTCAGACTGATTTTCTTTTCCATCACTGACTGGCCTATGTTGTCACAGGCTGTCAACACCACCTGCCGGTTAATGCCCTTTAATACCTGGTCTGCCGGAGGAGTCAAAACCAGGTTGTCTTTGATCATAAATACATTAGATCTCCCGCCTTCGGTTACATATCCATTGTGATCCACCAGTATTGCTTCATAGGAATTAGTTTTTTCCTTGGCGGTATCAATAACCTGGCGATATTCTGCCCGGTCTACCTTGGCATTGGGATTAGGCCTTTCAATGTGGACTAAAACCGTTTTAGCTCCCTTTTCATAATCAGCTGGGGAAGGGTAAAAAGCCGGGGTAAAGTAGGCATAAAAAACAGCGGGTTCATTGGGCTGCTGGTAATTCAGTACAATTTTAATATTGCCAGTCTCCACCTGGTTACGTGCAATTAAATCATGAAGCCTTTTTCTAATGGTTTCATCTTCTACAGGCAATTTTAATCCGGTTAATTGCGAGGAATTATGAAGTCTGGCCATATGCTCCTCAAAAAATAGAGGCACTCCCTGTATTACCCTGAAAACTTCGTATAGGGAAATACCTTGCTCGATAAAGTCGCCGGGTAATTCATCCTTGCTAAAAAATTGGTCATTCTTAAGCCAGAACTTTTCGGTGCTTGTTTCCATATTTATTGCCTCCTTTTGCTAGACTTTCTCTAATATCTGGCAAGGATTATCACATTGGGAGCATTTTTTGCGCTTAACTTTAATGGGGGGCTGCTGGTTGGCTCTACGGGCCAAATCTATGATCTGTTCAGCGGTTTTTTCATCTGGACATTCTGCTGCCAGCATCACCGCTCCTTCCATTCCCCCTACTCCACCAGCTGCTACGGGGACAGCCTCCACATTAAACAAGATCTTGAAACTTTCTACTTCGCTAACAATATTGGCACCGGTTACTACCATATAACCCAGGTTCATTCCCAGACGCATCGAGCTCCGGTAATGCCCCATCTTGGATTCTCCAGCCAGGCATGAGGGTATCAGCTTTTCCAATCCTACCGGTACTATTAACTCGATACCCCGCGCCTTCACAACTCCGATAGCCTGGCCTATGGTTCCTCCCTGGGCATCTCCCAGCAGGATAGCCGCATTGCCGAAGGGATCAATGGCATTGGCGCCCTTTATAAAAATATCCCCGGGTTCGAACCGGTTTAAGAAATCTATCCAAGGTTCGTCTACCAGCCGGCCTTTTTCTATACACCATGCACCTTTGCGCTGGCTGGTTTCGGTGGCACAGGCAGAACGCTGGGTTATGACACCGGCTACATAGGGTTCGTAGGGTTCGAATCTGGTCTGCAGCAGCTCTTCTGCTACCAGCAGGTTAGTGGTCCCGCTGCCTATAATTATTTTACCATGGGTAAAGGCTTCGTGCACTTGGGGAAGACGGCAGACAGCCTGAGCGATTATGTGTTTTGATGCTGCCGGATGCAGCGCAAAAGTAACTTGAGGCATGTTAGGTTCTCCTTTCACTATTTAGTATAACAGGTATCACTATTGTCACCTTTATAACAATTCACGATGGAGGAAAACATCGAGCACGGCTTAAGCAGGAGTATTAGCCGGGCGAGCGACGCACGACGAGCCGTTGCAACCCACGGCGAAACTGAGGGCTGCGAAGGGTCGCTGGAAACAGGATGTTTCGAGCAGCGAGGACTGAGAGTATGGATGCTGAATTCTTAAGCGGTCCGCTTCGCACCGAAGTAAGCCGGTGGGTTGCAGGTGAGGAGTCCCGGAGCGAGCCGGCTAAACTCCTGCATCCTAATCTGACGCTCCTGCTAAGCTGTGGTTAGCGTAAATTTAATAGAGATTGCCACGCCCCTGACGGGGCTCGCAATGACACATAAGAAGGCTTCGGGTCTGTCCATCGCTAGAACGTTTTCTCAGCAATGACACATTAGGAAGCTATTTTCACAGCAATGACACTTGAGTAGAGACCACTATGACATTGCAAGAGCTATTTTCACTGCGATGACACAGAGAGGGCTGTTTGCACAGCAAAGACACAATAGGAAGCCATTTTCACAGCCAAGATTAATATAGCTGTAAAAATGCCAGCAGCCGCAGGCGTGTCAATTCCAACTGATTAGTTAAATCATATCCTTCTAGCTGGCTAGCCAGTTCCTGTAAGTCTCTTTTGAGTTCTTCATTGAGAAAGGGGATGGCAAGCAGGCGCTGGGCGAGTTTAAGATAATCACTATTTAGATCGTAAGGAGCCGGCTTATTCATACTCGTCTGCCCTATAGTATCTGATTCTATAGCAAACTCTCCCATATGCAAATAAACTCCCAACGGTTCGGCAATATATGCATTTGGGTCCTCAAACTCCCAGATCAGGTGGTTGTGCCTATCCCCGCTGTTATCCTGCGTCTGACCGCCAGGTCTTTCCCATAACCGGTAGTGAAGAGTATGGTTTCCAGTCGATAAGTTAAAAAGCGATCCGGTGGTCAAGGTAGTAATCAGGTAGCGTGCTTTCAGATCCATAGCCAGATTGTTTGTGTCAAAAGGCAGAGGCTCAAACTGATGATCGGCTGAGTCAAGGCTAAAGGTTTCCTGAACAAATTCGAAAGGATAGATGGCTTTTACACGGCAATGTTCCCCACCAGCTGCCCATTCCGCCAGTCCCCGGGCAATTTGAAAATCAGCTTGAACAGGAATTATTAGTTCCCGGGGGGTGAAAATGCTATTTACCAGGGAAGCTGCCTGGTGAAGTAAGGTCTCTTCGCCCACTAATACCACTGCCTTCAGCCTCCAGCTGCCTGCTTCAAAAAATCCCAGCTGTTTGGCCCGGGGCTGCAAATGGTTAATGATGAAATCTTGCAGGGCTGGCTCCACCGGCTGGTGGTATGCCAGAGGTAGTTGTATTTCCAGGCATATATCCTGGCCAGCCTGAATCACAGTCAACAAGCTGAAAGAAGCCATGTTTTCATGAAGTTCCACAATCAAAATATCTCCGCATAAACTCCGAGTCGATTCATGACCCATTAAGGCTGCAACCGGTTCCGGTAAAAGAGAAAATATCCGGTCTGAAAAGGCGGCTTGACATGCCTTATAGAGTGTGCGCCGGCGGGACAGATTCCAATAGTTTGGATAAGATATTACCGCTGATAGCAAAGAGTTGAAATCAATTTCCCGACTCAGACCAATCAGGTAGCTGGTCAGAACTTTTTCCTCATCAGTGTTGCTGTCATCTGCTTCATATAGGAAAGGCGCTACGTTGTGGTAGTGCCACTTTCCCTCCTGCCGGTAAGCAATTTTGGTGGTTTTCGGACCCAAATCAATACCCACTAGCATAGTTACTCTCTCCTGCCAATAACTAATACGGGCAGTTCATATTCCACCTTTTGATCAACCCGGATTACAAACAGGTCCCCTTCTTCATACAAGACCACCGGGTATTCATAATCTCCCAAACGGGTTTCCACATTATACTGGTTTAACAAAAAGCTATATTCATCCGGAAAGGGATGTCCCTTCTCCAGAGATATTCTCTCGGTACGTACTTCATGGTTCTTCCAAACCCTGCTGATATTACGAGGAGCTAAAACGCGTTCCAGGTCAACCCTGATATTTACCAACAAGTCCAGGTAGGACTGAATCATATTGTATACCTGTAAGTGCTGATCTAAAATCTGGCTGGAATGGGTATGTTTATCAGTCAGCATTTCAATACGGGCGGTCAAAAAAGAAAGTTCCAGAAAGACTCTTTCTATGTGAAACGCTAATGGAGGCAGCCTTAAGGCCGGAGAACTCTTATAGGGTTCCAACCGCGTCAAAGCTTTCCTTACGGTTTCACCAGAACGATCCAGAAAATAAGCGGTATCAACATTCTGACTGGCTGATAAATCGGTGACCAGCTCATGTATATCCTGCCGGATATCCCGAACTTCTCTAAGAAGACGGTCGATTTGAGTAGAGGAAATACCGGTCATGTAATGGGCACTATGCAGCAATTCGGTTCCATGCCGGCTGGCAAAGCGAACCCCTCGATCCAATACCACCACCAGCCGTTCCAGCCAGGCTTGAAACTGTCTGGCCATTTCCCGGACCTGTTTGGTCTGATTGCGGTCAATACCAGCTTCCATCAGGGAAGTGTACATTAGATACTGACGCTTAAACTGGGCTTCATAAAAAGCCAGCAGTGATGGAGGGGCCTGCCGGTTTAAGACCTTTTCCGTAATTGCTACCATCTGCACAATAATATGCCTGGCATCCTCTTGATTCCAAGGATTCTCCGCTAGAGTTTTGAGGGTGTTACAACTGTGGTGCAGGTGAGATAGCAGGTTATTAAAGCCCTGGATAACGGAAGGATGACTGAGATCCAGGGCAATAACCTGTTCCAGCAAAATAATATGATCCGGGTAAATTTTAGCCAAGCGCAGCAACTCTTCATCCTGCATAAACTCCTCAATAGTTTCCAGCAAACTTTGAAATAGCTCTATCCGGTCCAGGAGGGTTTTAAGGGGATATAACAAGTCAGACAGGTGCTGGCTGCGCTGGCGGGTAACCTCCAAGATTTTTAGCTGGCTTTCCTCCCGGGTCGCCATCAGCTTGGTATGGATGCTCTTCACTTGGTTATACATGCGAGCATAACGCTGTATGGTAACTAATATGTCACGACTGAGGGAAGCTTCATCATGGGCCAGGTTGAGCAGACGAGCAATATCCTCCTGAAGGGATTGGCGGAAAACCGGAAAAAAATGATCGCTGAAAGTCTGATAGTAGAAACGGTTTACCGCCAGCAGGTACTGGTCGTCACAGGATTGCAGCCTAGCCTTTTCCCGGTTGACAAACTGGGTTACTGATTGGTTAAGTTCACCTAATATGTTATTTAGCTGTTGATTAATAACCATGCTCAACTGCTGTTCGGTAAGTGTCACTCCAGCACCCCCCATAAATATCCTAATAAAGCTAGATTACGTATAGGGTCAGTTCCGCTCCGGTAGATATCAGGACGTTTCTGTAAGTCAGCCAGCAGATCTTCCGGCATTCCCGGCTGGGACCAGTTTAAGATACGTTCAGCTTCCTGCCGTACCGGTGGTTGTACCCCATGAGCCAGTTGATTCACTATGTCATTATTAATGAAACGCCGGCAAGGCACCCATTTCCAAAGGCCAATATAGTCTAGCAGCAGCCGTTCACGATCCTTCTTTGATAAAAGAATAACAGAGTGTACCATCATAATGCGGACCAACTCCATGAGGATAAAAGCTTCTACCGGCGAGGAGGGCAGCAGATTATGGCACAGGTCCAGTAATTTTTTCCCTCTGCCTGGCTGTGACTCCAGTGATCTCAGTTCAGGCAGGCCATCTTCGGGGAACAACTGCTGCACTGCCTCATAGCAGGAGAGAACCTCCCAGAGCAATGAGGCAGCCTGGCTTGATGACAGAATAGCTTCGTATAATCTCAGCATAGGATACAGGCGCTGGTCAACTTCCAAGGCAGGAAAATACTGTTGGCACCATTGAGCGGCTTGATCAGTCAAGCGCAATTCTCCTTTCAGTATTAGCAGAGCACCAACAGTTTTCCCAACCAGACGACTCATGCGCTGGCCCAGACGAGAAGCCGGCAGGGGTTCTGCCGGGCTTGGCTGGTTTTGATATTCCAAGTAAATCTGAGTTAACAAACACCAAGCATCCATTATAAGCCCACACTGGTATACACGTTCAACCGTATCCAGCAAAGCGCGTAAGCGCTGGGGTGCATGAGCCTCACTATGGTGCTTAAGGGTGACTTTTTCCAATTGGAACAGGGCTGCTTTTATCAATTCTGCTTTTTCAGATCTAAGGGTTAAAGCCAGATCTGGGAGGTCCTGGTGATATAACAAGCCATAATGGTGGTTTTTCTGAGTGGATAAGATTTCCTCTTCCCGGGACTTTAACAGGGAACGCAGTTCCCCATTGGCTGTTTTAGCTAAAAGATAACGGCATTGATCAAGATCAAGCCGGGACAGCAACTGCCTGTAAACGCTGGTCAGATCTGGTTCCCAGAGGTGAATCAGGAACTGTAGGGTTCTGCCATCTATCTCCGCCTCATCCAGATTATCAATCAGGTAAAAAAAGAAGCCCCTTTTTAGCCATAGAGGACTGGATTTCCACCACTGCAAAACTGGAGCAGAGTTTAAAGCAGTCTTTAACTGGGAAAAAAATACTTCCTGGCGGCCGCTAAAATAAAGAGCCCGCATAAGAAAATCTAATTCATCGCCATCTTGGACCGTAGCAATGTCAATATCCTTCTGCTCCCGCAGTTTGATACGCAGCTCCGCTTCCTGCTGCCAAAAATCAAATAGGTTGGCAGATGATCGGGCCAGGCGAAACGAATCTAGGATATCGATGAGAATCAGCTCCTTTTACGGCTGCCGTACAATGCAGTATTTAGGGTCTGGCAGGCCAATTGGGCCTTGGCCAAATTATCTTCAGTGAGAAAAATATAATAGTAAATGGATTTCTCTTTATTGGTAAAAATACCTGCCAAACACTGCCCATCCACCACTTCAATACGGTCCTGAGCTGCCTTGTGTTTGGTTAGGTAACGGTAACTCTGCAGACGGGATATAAAGGTAAACCGGCTCAATCTTTCAAAATGGGCTTTCAGTCCAGGTTCCTTATTGCTGTTGGCGGCTTCAAATTTTAATACTGCTGGCTGTTTCCTGGGTTCAGGCAGGGAACAGGTGTCATCTGCAGCAGCCACATCCGGAATGTTGATTGACTGCAGTGAGCGGGGATCATGGTGCAGCATGTATAGCAAATAAGGATGCAGAGCGCGCGGAAAAGAGGAGAGCGTTGCCGGAAGAGCCGCAATCTCTTTATAAGCCCAGGAATTGCGTACCAGGTATTCGATCAGTTGATCCATGCCTGCGGGATAGGGAGGCAAATAGGTAGAATACTGTTGATAAAGAATCCCGCCGTACTGCTGGCAGAACAAAAGATAGGATTCAGGCGTGTTTTGCCGAAGCCAATCTATATAATCCATTACCTGTTCATATTCTTCCTCGGATAAGGAATGGTTGTACTCCAGTTTGCGCAGTAATTTCCTCATAGCCCAAGCCCCACCTAGTTTAAATAATTGTAGCTTAATCGCCATGACACCGCAATTGTCACCTGTGGTACAGGTCACGTGAAAAACATGGCTGCACGGCCCATGCAGGAGTATTAGACGGGCGAGTGATGTACTACCGGCTGATACTCCTAAATCCCGGCTAACACCCTGCCAAACCGTGGTTAGCCTAGAGCTATATAAGGATTGCCACGCCCCTGACGAGGCTCCTCGGAAAGACGCATGAAGGAACTCACGTACAGTTAATGAGGAGGGGCTGGTGTCCCCAGCCCTTCACTCTGCTTAGGACGATGACTCAGCGAAGGATATTTGCACCAAGATAATTTATTCCGGCAGCGGTGCGAACACATAGCCGGCAGCGCGCAGGTCTTCGATTATGCGGGGCAGGGCTTGGGTGTTGCTTTCTGACACCGCATGCAGCAGGATAATAGCACCGGGGTGTATATGCTCAGTCACATAACGATGAGAGAAGTCAGCCCCGGGTTGATCATTAGGGTCCCAGTCGTGAAAGGCCATGCTCCAGAATACGGTCTTATAATTACGCTCCTTGGCCCACTGCAGGGTGGTAAGGGAGTAATTACCCATAGGCGGACGCAAAAAAGGTGCCATAGTGGAACCGGTTAATTGTTCAAATTCCTGTTCCAATTGATCAAGCTCCTTATCAAAGCGTTCTTTTGATACCTTGGATAAGTCCGGATGATTATAGGTATGATTGGCCACCTGGTGTCCTTCAGCCACCATGCGTTTAATCAGATCGGGCTGGCTTTTGAGATAATGCCCGGTGATAAAGAAAACTGCCGGAACATTATGCTCTTTAAGAATATCAAGAATCTGACCGGTATAACCCTGTTCATATCCTTCATCAAAGGTTAAGTAGATCTGGGGGGCGTTTTGTGGCAAGGCATAATAGACCGTACCTTCCAGGGCCAGTGGTTGAATCTCGTTGTTAACTTGCGGGGTTTCATGATTTTGGTTGGGTTTAAAATACCAGGATTTAGAAACCGCAGGTATTGTATCTGTCTGACTGGCAGGCGAGTCACCGGGATTAACAACGGGAGTGACATCGGAAGTAACATCTGCGGGAGCAGATGGAGCTGGTTCGGAGGGCACTTCTGTATCAGGGGAAGGCTCTGGTGTTGTTTGAGTAGCCAGGTTATGATGGGGTTCAGAATCTGCCTGGCTGGGGTTAAAACAGCCGCTGGACATTACGATCAGTAATAGTACAAGCAGGCAGATCGTTTTTTTCATAAATACATCTCCTTAAACGAATATTATTATAATGATTCCAAATCCACGACTAACTCATCTTCCAGGTTGGAGAAAACCACTACCAGGTTGTTTTCAAGCAATAACGCCACTGAGTGTTCGGTGAAAGTTATAACCTGTCGAATTTTTTGTCCTTCCAGGTGATCGGCCAATAGGCGGAAATCATCCCGTAGCAGGTTGGAAACATGCGGTGTCAACATATATTTCACCTCACCTACTATTATATAAAGTTTTACCGGGTTGGTGCTTTTTTGGTCCCATAAAATATTAGCATTACTGGATTTCGTAGGATAGGTTTGATTATGATACAATACGTTCAGAAGTCTAAAAAACTGACACTAATTCAGTAAGCAAGGATAGGGCTGGCGACTGTCACCTGTAGTGCAGGTCAAAGATGAAGAAAAAGATTATGCGTGTCATCGCGAGGAGCGAAGCGACGTGGCGATCTGTTAACTCAAATCGTTAGTTGACTATAGATTGCCACGCGCTGGCGCGCTCGCAATGACCCATAAGAAGGCTTCGGGTTTGTTTAGCGTTTTCAAAGCAATTGTCACCTGTAACACAGGCCACGATGAATGAAAATATCTCTGCACGAGTTAAGCAGGAGTATTAGCCGGGCGAGTGACGTACGACGAGCCGTTGCCACCCACGGCGAAACTGAGGGCTGCGAAGCGGAGCGAGAAACAGGATGATTCGAGCAGCGAGTACTGAGTGCATGGATGCCGAATTACGAGCGGTGTGCTTCGCACCGAAATAAGCCGGTGTGTTGCAGGCGGGGAGTCCCGGAGCGAGCTGGCTAATATTCCTGCATCCTAACCTGAAGCTCCTGCTAAGCTGTGGTTAGCGTAAATTAAATAGAGATTGCCACGCCCCTGACGGGGCTCGCAATGACACATTAGGAAGCCGTTTTCATAGCAAGGACCATCTCGGAAGGTGTTTTGACAAATGAGAAAAAGAGATTGGCAATTATGGTTTTTCCCAGTGATGACCTTATTGATTTTGGTTTCCATATATTTTCAGAATCAGGCAACACTGAACAATAGAGACTCACTCACCTATACTTATCTGTTAAATGCCGTGCAGGGAAGGCTTGGTTATGGAGCAGTGGGAAATTACGGTAATATGATCGATCTGCAAGACCTGGAACCAGGTGATATATTACTGGGAGGATACCCCGAGTGCGCTTACGGCCGGTTCTCCCATGCCGGTATTTATATTGGTGATGGACAGGTTATAGAAGGCTATGTGGACTTAGGGATTACTCAACAACCGGTGGAACACTACTGGACTTACAGCGAGATTTGCTTGCTAAAGGTTAAAGCAACCCCTGCACAAAAGCAAGCCGCTATAGATTATGCCAGGAGTCATTTGGGAAAATTATTTTACCCAGTGGCTTTTCGGCCTGGGGAACGGATCTGGAATTGTACCAAGATTGTATGGGAAGCTTATCGCCAGCAGGATATCAACTTGGAGAGCAATGGAGATATCTGGATATCCCCGGATGATTTTTATGACAGTCCCTGGGTTCAGGTGATACGGGAGAAAAGTATTTGATGAAAACTATAGCGCGGCTTTATTTTATCCATATCTTTGCCTGGCTGGCTGTCTGGCTGGCTACCTATTATCCTGGTTTGGACATAGTTCTGGCAGTTCTATATTTGCTGATTATTACCATGCAGATTCGTTCTCTGGGTGGAGAAACAAAATGCAGAGCCATTAAAGTATTTCTTATCTGGCAGGCTCCTGGCATTGTTTTTTCCTTAATTAGCTTGCTTCCTTGGTCCTGGTGGGGAATTAAAGAATATGCTTTTTTCCTGCTTATGTTTTGGTATACTCCGGTGGTACCGTTACTGTCCCTGTTACAGTGGGTAGTGGCAGGATATCCGATCTATTATTATCTTTTGCTGGCTATGCCCCTGATCTATGGATTAATATTCATGGTCTTAACCCGTATAAAACAGCCAGTCTTGAGCTCCAGCAGAATTCGCTATCTTCGTTAAAAGATAAGCGAAAACCTTCGCGGCAGACTGGCTGAAAAATAAGCTATGAAAAGAAGTGAAACCAGTGATACATTACCCGATTGGGCGGTTGAAAGACAAAACTAAGATTTATCCTTCTGGGAAGGGACTTAGGTCTTTAATAACCTGTTGTATCACTGGTTTCTGATCCTAGTATGAGTAAGGAGGCCTGGACTTATACCGGTAAATATTGGTAATTGAAGGGGGAAAAGGTTGTGAGCTATCCAAGTATTTTAGGAACACCACTTTCCATAGGAGCAAAGACAATCAAAAATAGAATTGTTATGCCCGCTATGGGTACTGGTTTAGCATCTGCCCAGGGAGAAGTAACTCCCGCCTTGCTTCGCTATTATGAAGAAAGAGCCCGGGGCGGGGCCGGGGCTATAGTTGTAGAAATAGCTTGTGTAGACAGTCCGGAAGGCAAGGGCAGCCTGACCCAGCTGTGTATAGACCGTCCTGAACTGCTGCCCGGTTTGGCTGAGTTGGCAGAAATCATCAAGGCTTATGACTGTCTGGCTATGATACAGCTGCATCATGCCGGGCGGCAGACAGCACCGGCTGTTACAGGACGGCAA
This sequence comes from Bacillota bacterium, assembly GCA_029550685.1. Classification (GTDB taxonomy): domain Bacteria; phylum Bacillota; class Syntrophomonadia; order Syntrophomonadales; family Syntrophomonadaceae; genus DTU018. The sequence continues at coordinate 40,967 of JAKPGY010000079.1, read as the reverse complement.
CCGGTGGCACCTTCCCCTAAAGCCTGCCGTTTTATGCGGGCTGAGCCGCGTCAGTTAAGCCGGGAAGAAATCGCCTCAATTCGGAACCGTTTTGTTCAGGCTGCTGTAATGGCTGAACAAGCGGGCTTCGATGGGGTAGAACTGCATGCTGCCCATGGTTATTTGTTAAGCCAGTTTTTATCTCCATATACCAACCTGCGTGAAGATGAGTATGGCGGTAGTTTGGAAAACCGCTTTCGCCTGTTAAGAGAAATTATGGAGGGAATAAAAACCTATACTTCCCGCTTGATTTTAGGGGTCCGTTTTAACCTGACCGATTTTGTCAAGGGCGGGATAAGCCTGGACGAGGGATTGGAAATTGCTCAGTTGCTTGAACAAAACGGGGCTGATTTATTGAACGCCTCCTGCGGTATCTATGAATCTGGTCAGACCTCGATAGAGACTGGTTCTTTCCAGGAAGGCTGGCGAATGGATATGATCAGGCAGGCAAAGCAACGGGTCAGCATTCCTGTAATTGGCGGGGGCGTTATTCGTCAACCGGAAATGGCCGCTCGCTTAATCGAAGAAGGTTATATAGACCTGGTCTGGATTGGCCGGGGAATGTTGGCTGATCCCGATTGGGCTAACAAGGCTCTTAAGGGGTGCGCTGAAAGAATACGTCCCTGCATTACCTGCAATACCTGCTTTGCTTCCATAATACAAGGACACCATATTCGCTGTGCTGTAAACCCCCAAACTGGTCGTGAGGAAAGATTGCTGCGTCCTGCCTCAGCCTACCATAAAACTGTTTTAGTAGCTGGTGGCGGACCTGCTGGTATGCAGGCGGCGCTTGCTTTTGCCCAGCTAGGCAGCAGCGTTGTCCTAGCAGAAGCTGGCAGTTGCCTGGGAGGTCAGATGATTGTTGCCCAAAAACCACCTGGCAAACATGCTATTGCCAGGCTCAGGCAGTACCTGATCAATGAAGTTAAAGCTTCCTCCATCCAGGTACGGCTAAATACCCAAGTCACCAGTCAACTGTTGGCGGAGATTAAACCTGATGTATTGGTGATAGCTTCTGGATCAAAACCGGTTATACCGGATTATCCAGGAATAAAAAGTTTTTATAGTGCAGCGGAAATACTGGATAACGACCCAGGATGGGAAGGCCAACATATTATCATAGTTGGGGGCGGCAGCACCGGTTGCGAGGCAGCCGATTTCTTGTCTGAAAGGAATCAGGTAACTATAGTTGAAAAAGGGAAAGTAATTGCTCCCGACATGGAAAACATGTCTCGTTTGGAACTGCTGGCCCGACTGAAGCAGAAAAAGGTAAAAATCTTTAAAAGGACCGAATTAGAAACGGCTGACAATGAAAAAGTTTCCTTGCGCTCAGCAGACAATAATGAGACCACAGTATGTGCATATGACCATGTGTTGTTCGCCATCGGCAACCGTCCTGTTCTGCCAGAGCTGGATCCCCAGTCTTTACCGGATCAGGTATTTGTGATAGGTGATGCCAAACAAGCACGCGGGTTTAGTCAAGCTTTCTTCGAAGCCCAGATGCTTCCTTACCGGCTGATCAGAGGTTAAGCGACACGACGAGTTAGCTGGTGACTCCCAAATCTAAGAGCAGGGCTTCAAATTCATATAATATAGAGCTGTCCAGTTTACCCTGGGCAGCTTCTTCTCTCATTATATCTAGAGCTTCATCCACCGATAAAGCAGCACGGTAGGAGCGTTCAGTAGTCAGAGCATCAAAAATATCAGCGATCGCTACAATGCGGGCATTTAGAGATATCTGGTCACCCTGTAAACCATCCGGATAACCTGAACCATCCAGTTTCTCATGATGGTGGCGGATAATGTCGCCCACTTCCTGTAGGGCTTTCAAAGGTGAGCAGATCTGCTGGCCCAGAGCAGGATGAAGCTGGATTTGCGCAAACTCTTCCTCAGTTAATTTACCAGGCTTATTTAAAATGTTTAAGTCTATGCCGATTTTGCCAAGATCATGGATGAGCGCGCCAATACGCAATGTTTCCAGACTGCGGTCACTGAGTCCAAGGCGTTCTCCCAGGAAGACGGCATATTGACTTACCCTCTCGGTGTGACCTTCAGTATATTTGTCTTTGGCATCTATGGTTCGAGCCAGTGAGATAACTACATCTTCGATATTTTCAGTTTGGGCTGCCAATTCCTGGCGCACTTCTTCAACCTTCTGGTTCATATAGTGCATGGATCTCAAGTAAGCATTATCCAAAGCAGCCAAGCTGACAATAATAACGTAACAGAGCAAGCTTCCCAAGGTAATCAGGTGCAAATAGCTGCTGGTCAGCCATAATCCGCCTGCATAACTGATCGCCAAAGACACCATGAAACCGGCGGCCAATATATATAATTTATCCTTTAACCGGTAAGCCGCTGTTATCATTAAAAATGCATCAACACCCCAAATCAACCCTACCACTAGTGATGCGGTCAGAGTCCATACAGGGTCACCCCCAGCCGTGACCAGCAACCCCACGAAAGGGATCAACAGCAACAAAACTCCGGCCCACAGCACGTGGCGATATTTAGCCAATAGCGGTATAATTCTATTGCAGACATAGATGGTATACCAGCTAATGCTCAAAACCATGGCCAGCAATAATAACCACTGCCACTGGGGATGTATTACCCGGTCGTTACTGAGTATCGGTAGGAATGACCAAAGAGAAACGGTCAAAGCAAGAAAAGCAATATATAAATGCTCGGCTAGATTTCTCAGGAGAGAAGCCTGTGCCCATAAGCGCAATGCGGCTAAGACTGCTATACTTATTCCTAACACAAAGGTGAATAGAGACAAAAACTCATATGCCGTTGCAATAACCAGCATAAGTATTTCGCCGCCTTCCATTCGTTCCTATTCAGCTTACCAGAATTGACCATATATTTCCACCAGGTTTCGATATTAATCGATTATAAAGTATAAACCAGGTCGATCATCAACATAAAAAAGTGCTATATGAAATTAGGGAAAAAGAGTCATTGTTAACAAAATTTTAACACTACTGTGTAGCCTATTTATTTTATAATGAAATAACATTTGACTTAAATTATTTGGTATTAGGGCATAACTGGTAAGTATTGGAAATGATAATTGATAAGTGTTTCTTTATGGAGAATTCGGGGAAAAGGTTTCCCAAGTGTTCAACTTTGGTTGTCAAATACTACAGACTTGCGTATTATGAGTAAGGAGCAATATTTGTCGAATATAGTACATCTAGGGCTGATTATGGCAGTCTAGTGCAAATCTAGGCTGATTTATTATATATTCCGTTTCAGGAAAGGGGCTTAGTATCGTGGAAAAAGCTGTGAAACTAATTCCCGCTTGCGAAGCAGACCAGCAACTGATCCGCAGGCTGGAAGCGGAAGCCGGAACCAATGTGAACCTTTGCTATCAATGTGGTAAATGTTCGGCAGGATGCCCGGCTGCTTTCGCAATGGACTATCCTCCCCGGCAGGTAATTCGCCTGCTGCAATTAGGCATGGTTAAACAGGCCTTAAAAGCTGAGAGCATATGGATATGTGCCAGTTGTGAAACTTGTTCGACTCGCTGCCCGCGAGGGGTGGATATTGCTTCTCTAATGGATACCCTGCGTCGTGAAGCTCTGCGCCAGGGCCTGATTACTGATAAAAAAGTGGCGGCTTTCAATCAGGCTTTCCTGACGGGAGTCAAGCTGTTCGGACGTACCTACGAAGCCGGATTGCTGTTGCAGCACAATCTTAAAACCATGCAGCCGTTCAAGGACGCTCAATATGGACTGCCTATGATGAAACGCGGTAAAATAAGTGTTCTTCCCACTAAGATAAAAAACCGGGATCATATTAAAAAGATTTTCGACAAAGTGCAGCAACTGGGAGGTGAATAAGACATGAGATTAGCTTACTATCCTGGATGCTCTTTAGAAGGAAGCGGTATGGAATATGGAATGTCCACAGCACGTACAGCAGAGATTCTGGGAATCGAACTTGTGGAATTGGACGACTGGAACTGCTGCGGTGCTACCTCCGGACATAACACCAATAAACTCCTGTCCCTGTCATTACCGGCCCGTAATCTGGCTATCGCTGAGCAAATGGGCTTGCCCATGCTGGCTCCTTGTGCAGCCTGTTACAACCGGCACAGAACCGCTGAACATGTGATTAAACATGATCCCGAAATGCGGGAGACCATTGCTCAGGTTATTGAAATGGACATTCAGGGCACTACGGAAACAGTCTCTATATTGGATGTATTAGCCAATCAGATTGGGATTGAGCAGATTGCCAGCAAAGTCACCAAGCCGCTGCTGGGAATGAAAGCGGTCTGTTATTATGGATGTCTTCTGGTACGGCCGGTTGAACATACCGGATTTGACGATTCTGAAGACCCCCAAACCATGGACCGGATAGTTAGAGCTTTAGGGGCTGAGACTTTGGATTGGGCCCATAAAACCGAGTGCTGCGGAGCTTCTCTGGTGACTTCCCGCCCGGAAGTGGGCAATCGTATGCTATATGAAATCCTGCGCAATGCCAAGGCGACAGGTGCGGAATGTATTGTAACCGCCTGTCCACTGTGCGGAATGAACCTTGATATGCGCCAGGGAGCAGTGGAAAAAGAGTTTGACACCAAGTTTGATTTACCTGTTTACTATGTAACTGAACTGGTGGCACTGGCAGCGGGTGAGTCCCGCAAAGCCGTCGGTATAGATCGTCATTTTGTAGAAGCCGGGCGCTACCTGGATGAGGTAGAGAAGCGGGCTGAGAATATTAAAGCTGAAAAAGAAGCTCAAGCTCAGGCCAAGGCTGCGGCTCAATCGAAAGATACTAATGAGCAAACTGCTGGTGATCCGGAAGCCCGTCAGAAAAAGATTGACGCTATGATTAAGGCTTTTGAGAAAAATCCAGATAAGATGGCCAAAAGACTTATTGATGACGAAGAACGGGCAGCCGTTTTATTGGAAGTAATCAGTGAAGACAGTAAGAAAGCGGCTCGTTTAGCTGAGCTTATGGTGGACAATGCCGAAAAGGCATCTAAAGCTGCCGATGCTTTTGTAACAGCTGAATTAAAGAAGCGAGCAAAATAGTTCACACTGCGTGGAAGTTCCGCAAGGAGGGAGACGGAGATGAAAAAACGGGTAGGCGTTTTTGTGTGTGATTGCGGTACCAATATAGCATCCGCAGTTGACACCGAAAAAGTAGCCGAATATGCCAGACAGCTCCCCGGGGTGGTTTTTGCTACCACCTACAAATACATGTGTTCCGACCCGGGACAGGAGCTGGTGAGAAACGCCATCCAGGATCAAGGGCTGGAACAGGTAGTTATTGCTTCCTGTTCACCGCGTATGCACGAAAAGACTTTCCGGCAGGCAGTGGAAGCTGGCGGCATAAACGGATATATGTTCGAGATGGTCAATATTCGTGAGCAGAACTCCTGGGTTCATACCGACCGGGAGGAAGCGACGAAAAAGGCCATGGATCTGGTGCGCATGGCTGTTAGCAAGGTCTTGAAGAATGTACCCCTGCAGGTCTCCACTATTCCTATTACCAAGAAGGCTATGGTAATTGGCGGTGGTATAGCCGGTATGCAGGCTGCGCTGGACATTGCTGAATCCGGGCATAAGGTAATACTGGTGGAGAAGCAGGCCAGCATCGGCGGCAAGATGACCCAGCTGGACAAAACCTTCCCCACCATGGACTGTGCTGCTTGAATAGGCACCCCCAAGATGGTTGCTGTGGCACAGCACCCTAACATTGAACTGGTAACCTATGCAGAAGTAGTAAAAGTAACAGGCTATATCGGCAACTTCAACGTTACCATAAAGAAAAAGGCCAAGTATGTTGACTGGGATTTGTGTACCGGCTGTGGTACCTGTTGGGAAAAATGCCCCAGTAAAAAGATAAAAAATGAGTTTGATCTGGGAATGGGATACAGGACTTCGATACACAAAGTCTTCCCACAGGCAGTTCCCGGCAAGCCGTATATCGAAGCAGAAACCTGCACTAAGCTGACCAAAGGCAAGTGCGGAGTCTGTGAAAAAGTATGCCCCACTAAGGCGATCCGCTATGATGACAAGGATCAGTATGTGGACGTAGAAGTTGGTGCCATTGTTATGGCTACCGGCTATGATCTCTTCCCCTGGGAAGAAGCCTACGGTGAATACGGCTACGGCAAATACCCGGACGTAATTACCAGTCTTCACTTTGAGCGTTTGGTCAGTTCAGGAGGACCAACCGGCGGCAAGATCCAGCGGCCTTCGGATGGCAAAGTACCGGACAGCGTGGCTTTCATTAAGTGCGTTGGTTCCCGGGATGATACCAAGGGCAAGAGCTATTGTTCACGGGCCTGCTGTATGTATACGGCCAAACATGCTTACCAGGTAAAAGACAAACTTCCCGACAGCGAAGCCTATGTATTCTATATGGATGTGCGTACTGCGGGTAAGAACTACGAGGAATTCTACCAGCGTTCTCTGAACGCTGGGGCCAAATATATCCGGGGACGAGTAAGCAAGATTTATCCCCGGGGCGATAAATTAGTTCTTAAAACGGAAGACACCCTTTTAGGAATGCCTATGGAAGTAGAAGTGGATATGGTGGTTTTGGCAACCGCTATGGTACCTTCTGAAGGCGCCCAGGAACTGGCTAAAACCATCGGCTTCTCCACCGATAAAGATGGCTTCTTCCAGGAAGCCCATCCCAAACTGCAGCCGGTAGAGACTTTCACCGCTGGAGTTTATGTAGCCGGAGCCTGTCAGGGACCCAAGGACATTCCGGATACAGTAGCGCAAGCCAGTGCTGCTGCAGTTAAGGTTTGTGGTCTGTTCTCCAAAGATAGGCTGGCTACCGAACCTATGATTACTGAGGTAGATACCAGTAAATGTTCCGGATGCGGTCTGTGTGTGCCGATTTGTCCTTACAAAGCACTATCACTGGTGGAAATCAAAGACCGCGGTCATCATGGACCCTTTACCCGCCAGGTAGCTGCAGTGAACAGCAGCCTGTGCCAGGGTTGCGGAGCCTGTTTACCGGCCTGCCGCACGACCGCTTTGAACCTGAAGGGATTTACTAATGAACAACTGGTAGCGGAGGTGGATGCACTGTGTCTATAGAACAGGAAAAGGCCTGGAAGCCTAAAGTCCTAGTATTTGCCTGCAACTGGTGCACGTACGCCGCTGCGGACCTGGCGGGATCGAACCATTTGCACTATCCAGCCGATGTTCGCATTATTCGTACTCCTTGTTCCGGGCGGATGGACCCCCTGTTGGTTTTAAGAGCCTTTAACCGGGGGGCAGACGGCGTTCTGCTATCGGGATGACACCCGGGCGAGTGCCACTATGGTAGTGGCAATTACTATCAACGGCGCCGTCATACGGTTATGAAGAGTTTGCTGGAGTATGTCGGCATTGAGCCGGAGAGATATCAGACTGCCTGGATTTCTGGTTCGGAAGGAATCAAGTTCCAGGAGACCATGGAAAAGTTGGTGGCTGATGTGAATAATCTTGGTCCTAACCATAAGCTGAAGGGGGCAAAATAATGAACTACACGCAAGAGATTCGTGAAATTGCCGCCAGGCTGTTGGAAAATGGCCAAGTAGATATGGTTATAGCCTGGGAAAAAGGCGATCATGAATACCAGACCATCCCCTTTATTGCCCGGACCGTTGACGAGGTCGGTCGCATAGTTTGTGACGAATACTCTATCCATAACCTGTCCAACAGTCTGCTGCGGTACCGGGATGGTAAAGAGAAAATTGCTATTGTGGTCAAAGGCTGCGATTCCCGGGGGATAGTGAGACTCCTGGAAGACAACCAAATTAAGAGGGATCGTTTATATATCATTGGAGTTGCCTGCGACGGAGTTAAGGATCCGCTCCGGGCCATGAAACAGCACTCCGGTTTTGAAAGGATACAGACTCCGGAGGATGGTCTGGCAGCGAAATGCTTGGATTGTCGCCAGCCTAATCCAGTTATATATGATGAAATGGTGGGAGAAGAACAGCCCATTCGGGGAGAGACTGACCGCTTTGCCCGTATTGCAGAAATAGAACAGATGTCAGCCGATGAGCGTTATAGGTTCTTCGAAGATATGTTGTCCAGGTGTATTCGCTGTTACGCCTGCCGTCAGGCCTGCGTAGCCTGCAACTGCCGGACCTGTATTTTTGATGAAACCCGCCCCCAGTGGGTAGGACGAGAGACCAGTATCAGCGATAACTTTATGTATCATCTGGTACGTGCTTCCCATATGGCAGGAAGATGTGTTGAATGTGGCGAATGTGAACGGGTATGTCCGGTTAATATTCCGTTAATGCTGATCAATCGTAAGCTGATCAAAGATGTAAACGAGTTCTTTGGTCCTTATGAAGCGGGCATGGAATATGTTGAGGGGAATAAACCACCATTAAGCGTTTATAAGGAAAATGATCCGGATGATTTCCTGTAAGGGGTGAGATTATGAAGGTGCTTAAAATGAGCAAAATAGAACAGGTTCTGGACCGGCTGGCTCAGCAAGCCGATGTGTATGTACCCATGTTGCGGGGACAGCAGACGGGTTTCTTTTCCTGGAATACCTATGATGAAGGTTATGACGACCTTATGTTCGATATTTTGAATGTTTACCAGTCCCCCAAACATGTAATTTTGCCGCAGACTGAAAAGATGTACAGTTTCAGCCAGGAAGGTCAGGAAATAAAGATTGATGTGGAAGCTGAAGAGATGACTCCCAAAATCATCATGGGCATTCGTTCCTGTGATGTAAGGGGAATTGAACATTTAGACGATGTATTTCTGACCAAGGGCTATGTAGACCAGTTCTATAAAGCGCGGCGGGATAAGACTACTATCATAGCCAATGCCTGCTATAATCCAGGGACCAACTGCTTTTGCGAATCCATGGGAGTAAACCCGACTGATTCTGAAGCAGCGGATATTATCATGCGCGAAGTAAACGGCGGTTATGTTTGGGATGTTAAAACTGAAAAAGGCGAAGCGGTAACCAAACAGATTGAAGACTTATTAGAAGAGCAAGAGGTGGAACTGTTCCCCTTAAAGCCGTTCCTGCGTAAGGTCAATTACGAAGGTGTTGCAGAAAAGCTTAAAGACATGTTTGAAGATCCCATGTGGGAAAAGTTTTCCGAGCCCTGTCAGACTTGCGGGATATGCACTTATCTATGCCCTACCTGCTATTGTTTTGACATTCAGGTTAAAGCCTGGGGCGATGAAGGCTATCGCTTCCGTTGCTGGGATTCCTGCATGTACCGTGAATACACCCAAATGGCCGGAGGCCATAATCCCCGAGAAGCAGCTAAGGAGAGATTCCGCAACCGTTTCCTGCACAAGCTCCAATTTTTTACGGAGCGATATGGCAGACCACTTTGCACGGGTTGCGGCCGCTGTATTGTGGTTTGCCCGGGTGGGGTAAGTATTATCAAGATTATTGATACGGTAAAGGAGGCGGAAACCGGTGCATAATTGCAGCTGTGAAAACCCACTGGTACCGGGAATCGTCGAAGTAGTAAAAATCATTGATGAGACCCCTGACGTAAAGAATTTTTATGTTCGCAGTGAGAAAGGCGGCGTACCTTTCAATGTTATGCCAGGCCAGTTAGCCATGGTTTCTCTGATTCCAGTCGGGGAAGGCATGTTTTCAGTTTCCTGGCAGGAAGAGAATGATCACCTGGAATTCGCCATCAAACGTACCGGGTTAATGACTGATGAACTGCACAGGATTGAAGTAGGCCAGAAACTAGGAGTGCGCGGCCCTTATGGCAATGGCTTTCCGGTAGAAGAGTGTAAGGGCAAGGATATGCTGTTTATTGCCGGCGGTATTGGACTGGCACCCTTACGTTCTTTTATCAAATATTGCTTTAAACACCGGGACGACTTTGGCAAAATAACTATCCTATACGGGAGCCGCAGTGCTGCGGATTTATGTTTCAAGGATGAATTGTTCGAGAAGTGGCCTCAGCAGAAAGACACCCAGGTTTACGTTACTATCGATAATCCTGAAGAAGGATGGGACGGTCATGTGGGATTTGTGCCAGCCTATCTGGAAGAACTCAATCCCAATCCCGAGGGTACCATAGCCGTGATCTGCGGGCCGCCAATTATGATAAAGTTTTGTTTACAGTCTTTAGAAAAGATGGGCTACAGTGATGAACAGGTGATCACCACTCTGGAAATGCGCATGAAATGCGGTATCGGCAAATGCGGACGCTGCAACATCGGCAGTGAGTATATATGTTTGGACGGTCCGGTATTTAACCTGGCTCAACTTAAAAAACTACCTCCGGAATGGTAGTAAGACCACCAGGGGCTCACTTCAAGAGCCCCTTTATAAATTTAAAAAACATTACCACCAAATAAATATCCCAGATAGAAAACGGCAGCGATCACTACTATGTGGAATATCCACCATCCAGTCTTTAAGAAGTGAAAGGTACCAATATCATAACCATCTTCTGTCTTTAATTCATTATCAGCCAATCTTGGTGCACCTCCTTTTCATCAAGCCCAATCAGTATTAAACTAATTTTCCCCTAATCCACGTTAAATATGTACGATATGCAAGTTGATTACTTAGGGGATGAGAATCTTACAAGCCAAAATGGGTATGCCACATTGACAAGCAGGCAATTATCTATACAATGGTTATAGTTCGGGATGATGCACAAATATGTGCACAACAAGGAGGATATATATGACTACACTGCGTAAAGACCTGTTAAACCCAACTCTGGCCAAACTTTTACAGACTTTTTACCTGGACAAAGACTATGTATCGGGTCAGGGCAGTTATTTAATTGATAGAGAGGGCAAGCGTTATTTGGATTTTATTGCTCAGTATGGAGCAGTACCTTTTGGTTATAATCCTGAGGTTATATGGCAGGCTCTGGATAGAGTAAGAACCCAGCAAATCCCCAGTTTGGTGCAGCCTTCCTTGCCGGGTGAGGCACTGCGTCTGGCTAATAAGCTGGCCCAAATTACTCCGGGAGATTTATGCTATTGTACCTTTTGCCAAAGTGGCACGGAAGCGGTAGAAGCAGCTATAAAGCTGGCACGTTCTGCTACCGGACGGATGACGATTGTTTCTACCGAGCGCAGCTTTCATGGCAAGACCTTGGGAGCATTGTCTGCTACCGGAAGAGAAGTATATCAAACTCCCTTTGGAGCCCCCGTACCTGGTTTTATGCGTATTCCTTTTAATGATGCGAAGGCTCTGGCAGAGGTTTTGGGAAAAAATTCCGATATAGCCGCCTTCATAGTTGAACCGGTGCAGGGAGAGGGAGGAATAGTACCTGCCCGACCGGGGTATTTGCGAGAGGTGCAAAGTCTCTGCCGGCAGCATGGAGTGGTTTTTATTTTGGATGAGATACAGACCGGCTTAGGCCGCACCGGTAAAATGTTTGCCTGTGAGCATGAAGGTATTGAACCTGATGTGCTTCTGCTGGCCAAAGCTCTGGGGGGAGGACTGATTCCCCTGGGGGTATGCATAAGTTCGCCCCGGGTTTATAATGATGATTTTGGTTCTTTGCACAGTTCCACCTTCGCCAACAACAATCTTTCCTGTGTGGTTGGAAGCGCGGTGCTGGATGAACTGCTGAAAGATGACCAGAAGCTTATCCGGGAGGTAGCGGCCAAGGGTGAATACCTGTTAGAACGGTGTCTGCGCTTGGGTGAGTCATATCCCGACATAATTAAAGAGGTCCGCGGCCAGGGCTTGATGGTGGGTATAGAGTTCTATGACTTGGATGACTGCGGATCTTTTGATATGGCCTATCTCTGTGATCGAAGCGGGTTCACGGCTTTGATTGCCGGATATCTCCTTAACGTTTACCACATTCGCCTGGCTCCTTTCTTAAACAATCCTATGACATTACGGCTGGAGCCTACCCTTACTATCACGATAGAAGAAATTGATCGGGTTATGGAGGCCCTGGAAGTGGTTTGCCGGATTTTATCCTGCCGGGATTATGCTCTGCTGTATCGTTTCCTGATAGGTGACTGTTCCCGCCCTGAAAATATAGTTGATTACCGGTCTTCCAGCCGCAAAATCAAGGCCTCTTCATTGGAAGAAGGAGAAAAACCTGCTCATAAATTTGCTTTTATAATCCATTATCCCGGCCCCGAGGATGTTATTGCTAACAACCCTTCCTTTGTGCGGTTTACCAGGAACGAACTGAACCAGCTTTTGGATTGGCAGTGTCAGACTGCAGAGGCAGGGATGGTCTGTCATATGCCGGTCATTCGTTCCCGCAGTGGAGACACGGCTGAAGGCTGGCTGATCGGAGTACCATATGGTGCCCGGCAGATAATGTCGCTGCCCCGGGAAGAAGTGGTTCAAGTGATAGGTGAGGCAGTAGATATGGGGCGTGATCTGGGTGCCGGTATAGTAGGCTTGGGTGCCTTAACATCAGTAGTTACCCGGGGAGGACGTTCAGTGACTGATCGTAATGTAGCCATAACCAGCGGCAACAGCTTCACAGTACTTATGGCTATGGAAGCCCTGTACCGGGGAGCAGAGAAGCTGCATATAGATATTGCTCAGGCACAAGGAGCGGTGGTAGGTGCTACCGGATCCATTGGCCGGGCTTGTGCTCTGCTGCTGTCCGAACAGGTGGCCAATATAATTCTGGTGGGCAATGCCCAGCATCCTACCAGCAGCCGCAACCGTTTGCGCTCCCTGCATAATGATCTGTTTTCCTATGCCAAGGACAGATTGGCTAGAGGGGTGGAAAGCGGTCTGGCAGGCTGGCTGAAAAATGTCCTGCAGAGATTGTCTCAGTGCCGTGACCTGCAGTCTGAGCAACTATTAAAAGATTATCATGAGGGCAAATTTTCTCCAGATTGGGTACAGAAATGTGCCGAGTACTTAAACCTGGAGATCCCGGTTGCCACCAGCCTCAGCCTGGATGAGTCCCTGCCGCTGTGTGACCTGATAGTTGCAGCCAGTAACGCTCCTGATTATTTAATATACTCACGGCATTTGCGTCCTGGTTGTGTGGTTTGCGATGTAGCCCGGCCAGCCGACGTTTCTCCGGAAGTATATGAGCAGAGAAATGATGTTCTGGTCCTGGAAGGCGGGCTGGTACAGTATCCGGACAACATATCTTTTGGCCCCAATTTTGGCTACCGGGAGGGAGTCAGCCTGGCTTGCCTGTCGGAAACGGTGCTGCTGGCTTTGGAAGGAAACTACCAGCATTTTAGTATTGGCACGAAATTGCCCCTGGAAACTGTGGCTTATTTGCGCAGCTTAGGGGAAAAACACGGGTTCAGCCTGGCAGGACTGGTCATGAATGGGCGAGAGGTCACCGATCAGGATATTGAACAAATCTATAACCGCTCCCGCCAGTTCAAACCAGCCCAGAACTTATAAAGGGTTAAATTATTAACGAATCAACAACAGGGTCAGGTCTTGAAATTATTTGCTTATCCGGTGACATAATACAACATCGATTAAGTAAATATTAAGACCGGGCCCTTTTTATTGCTTGATTAGCAGGAAAAATAGCCCCGGCTGGATAACCTTATTAGAATATGATGAAGGAGGAAGGGAGGTCCCAGTAGTGAGTGAAATAGTAATCCGCAGGGATGGTAAATGGTATTTTAATAATGCGGAGATGTTCCGTCGCAATATTGTTAATGTGCTGGCGGTTAACATAGACAGAAAAGAGGATGGCACATACAGGATAGTATTAGGCAATGAAACGGCGGATATCGATGTAGAGGATGTGCCTTTTTATGCCACAGGCATACAAGAAACCGAAGACGGTACCATAAAGCTGGTATTTCATGATTTGCAGGAATACGAATTAAAAGAGGAAACCCGGGTGTATTTCAAAGGGGATGTCCCTTATATAAGCTATCGATGGCCGGCTGATACCCGCCTCAGCCGGGGCATTTACTGGAAACTAAGCGATTATTTTGACTTTAGGGGTGATGAGGTGTACATAGTTCCGCCAATGAAAACACCCTCTTAGATGTAGGGGAGGCTTTAGCCTCCCTAAAATGTAGGTGCTGACGACTTTGTCGCCCCGCCGGGGCAACGTATCTATATAAGGAGGCAGTGTTATGGCCATAAAAATACTAACCGATACTTCTTGCGATCTTCCTGACGAGATATTGGAGCAGTACCAGATTGATATGATTCCCCTAAGGGTAACCTTTGCCGATGGAGAGACCTATCTGGACCGTTGGGAGTTGTCCCCGGAGCTTTTTGTAAAAAAGATGGCCGCATCAAAAACTCTTCCTAAAACCGCTGCCCCCGATCCCAGCACCTTCATAGAACATTTTGAAAAAGGATTACGTGAGGCTGGAGAAGTGTTGTTCATCAGCCTGTCTTCTGGCCTTAGCAGTACATACCAGATTGCCCAGCTGGCACGGCAAATGCTATGCAACACCAAGGTAAGAGTTTTTGATACTCTATCTGCGTCCCTGGGGACCGGTATTATAGCTGTTCGAGCCGCTCAGATGGCAGCAGCTGGGTTGAGCATGGATGACATCATCAAAAGGCTGGAGAATATCCTCAATCTAAAGCTAACCATTTTTACCCTTAATACTCTGGAAAACGTGGTAAAGGGAGGAAGATTAAAAAAAATTGAAGGACTGGCCGGAGATTTGCTGCATATCAAACCTATATTCTTGGGTAACAATGCGAAGGGAAAGCCGGAATTGTATGAGAAGGTACGCGGACGCAGCAGAGCCATCAAACGCATGGTTGAAATGCTAGGAGAGAGGATCACTTCCGATTGGGAGAATCGCATAGTAGGAATTACTCATGTTCACTGCCTATCTGATGCTAGCCAGCTAGCCCAGCAAATTGCGGAACGTTATAATCCAGGTACCATATGGATTAGTGATATGAGTGCTACCATTGGGACCTATGCTGGTGAAGGAGGGTTGATGGTTAACATATAAAAAAATAGGGGGCCATTATTGCCGATCCAGCCCCCTATAATCTGGTAATACACCCCTTTTGTGTATGTCCCCCCACATACATTAATATGCAAATTACATGCCAATAAACTACATCTTTAACACAGCCGGTAAAAAGTGAATTTGGATAGGTGGATAAATTAAGCTGTCTCCATTTAGAGACAACCATCGTCTCTAAATGGAGACAACAATATCTGAGTTGAGACATATTATAAGCGACTGATTTCGGCAGGCCGAAACCTTTTTTCATCTATCTGAAAAGCTTGATCAAGATCGGCTAACATTTCTTCACGATCATGGGGAATAATACCCCGAACATCCCAGTAATTGGAGATGTGATCGCTTAGTACCATGCTGTTATCACATTGCAGGTGCTCTATCAAAAGCCGTACTTCTCGCAAAGCCTGATGGGGAGACAATAGCTTAAATTTGCCCTGACGGTAGTCCTCATACAAAGGAGTATGAGGAACCGGAACATAAGTACGCAGGCGAATATAATCAGGGCTAATGGCACTTAAAACCCGTGCACTTTCCAAAGCGTGTTCACAGGTTCTTTCCAAACCCCCTATGCCTACCAGGTAATACTCGCTGACTTGCAGGCCGGCTTCTTTTAATTTGAGCCCTGCTTCGATTATCTCGGCAGAAGTGACACCTTTTTTTATATTTTCCAGGGTAACATCATCACCGCTTTCCATGCCGGTATGAATTCGGGTCAGGCCAGCATCTTTTAAGCGCTGCAAATCCTGGAGGCTTTTTTTGTTTACAAACCGGGCTGAGCCATATACTGTGATACGCTGCAGATGGGGAAACAACTCACGGGCATATAGAAAGATTTCTTCCAGCTGCTCGGTTTTCATAATGATGGTATTACCATCTGGAAAGAAAATCGCATCTATGAAATCACCATAATAATCTCTGGCCATGGCTAAATCTTCTTTTATTTCCTGAACCGGCCGCAGGCGAAAACGGGTACCTTTGTACATCTGGCAAAAAGTGCATTTGTTGTGAGGACACCCAATGGTTGCTTGGATCAACAGGCTGTTTGCTTCACTGGGTGGCCTGTAAACGGTTCCTTCGTAACGCATTTATCTACCTCCTTAAACTTTAGCCTACCAGATTTTCCGGTTAGGTGAAAGTCGTCATTTTATGTAGAATAATTGGGATGCGAGGGTTTTACCTGTTGTTTTCTATTTATAAAAAATATATAGTAAAAAACAAGAGTGCTAACACCATACTGTAAAGGTTGGGAATTAATGTCGGTAAAGGTTTTAATTGTAGATGATGATGAACGGGAGCGGATTGTGCTCCGTTATGTGGTTGAACAGATTAAAGATGTGACTATAGTGGGAGAGGCCGTGCATGGGTTAGAGGCTTTGATGCTCTGCCAGGAAAAGAAAGTGGACCTGGTATTGCTGGATATCGCTATGCCGGAAATGGGTGGATTGGAAACAGCACGTAAGCTGAAGGATATGAAAGATCCGCCGTTATTTGCGTTTGTAACCGCCCGCCGGGAAATGGCAGTAGATGCCTATGAATTAGGAGCGTTGGACTTCATTGTAAAGCCCATTGAGCAAAAAAGATTGGAAAAAACCGTTGAAAGAGCCAAAGAGCGTATTGTGCATAAGTCCTATGTAGAAGAAATAGTGCGGGATCGCCTCAAAGAGCGCATAGATTTTATGCTGGAGCGCTATAAGAATTACGAGGTGTTCTCCAATAAACTGCCTATAAGAGAGAAGGGCAAAATAGTTTTGCTAAATCAGGACGATATCGTTTACTGTGAAAGTCAGGGCAAGAAGGTACTCATATGCACCCGGGATGGAACCGGCTACATGAGCAACTATACTCTTAACGAGTTGGAAGGACGCCTGGATCACACCAGTTTTTTCAGAGCTCATCAGGCTTTTATCGTTAACCTTAACCACATAAAAGAGATAGTTAACTTTGGCGAAGGATCATACATTCTGCATCTCAACAACTGTAATAAGAATATTATCCTCAGTCGTTCCCGTGCTAAGCAGTTGCGACAGAAGATGAGCATACAATAAGTATATTTAGGGAGCAAAAGAAGCAAATTAGCCATAAAATCATTCCTATCATACCCAGGATGAGTATCATAGCAGGGTAAAAAAATGATAGTTTGGTGCCAATGAACCAAGGGAGGGATGGCCTTTTTAAGGGTGACTCCCTTTTTTGTTATTAAGAGCTTCAATTAACGCCCTAAATTTGTTCCTAAAGTCGCAAGCTACGGCTAAATATCCGCTGATTACAACCAACCTCAGTTCCTATAGAGAAAAAAATCACAAAATAGTGTATGGTTAATCTAGGGGAAAAAGAACGGTGAAGAAGTAAGGAAAGGAGGCTTTATTAATTAAGTAATTTTCCCGGCGCATAATCGGACGGGATGAAATCCGGGAAAATTGTAAATCCTAGCATAGTTGGGGAATTGGAGAGTCAATAGTTGGACGGAACTACCTTTGCCTGAGGGGAGTGATATTATGATACCTTTCAGTAAATTGGAACGGTACGAGGGGAATGAGTCTCTGTTTGAATTAGTGCTGATGTCAGTGGTTTCCACCCTGGTAGGCGAACCGTTGCATATTCATGCCGAGGGTCTGAGGGGAACCGGTAAGACCACTATAATGCGTTCAGCTCGGGGGATTCTTCCCGATATAACGAGAGTTAAAGGATGTATTTACAATTGTGATCCACAACAGCCCCACTGCCCACAGCATAAAAACATGACAGCCCAGGAATTGGCTGAACTGGGCACCGAGGAAATCCCCATGCCATTCCTGGAAATTTCTCATTCTGCCAAAGTGGGCACTGTGGCTGGAAGTATAGATTTAAGCCGTCTAACTGATAAAGATGAACCAGAAGCCCGCCTGCTGCCAGGATTGATTCCTCAGGCTCATCGAGGAATTCTGTTTATAGATGAGATTAACAGGTTGGCTGATACCTCCCCAGAGATTACCGATATTCTCCTGGATGTTATGGGAAACAAACCCGGGCATATTCAGATCGAAGAAGCTGGATTGCCGGTGGTGGAAATACCAGTTAATGTCTCGGTTTGGGCGGCTTCCAACCCGGATGAGGACCCCGGCCCCCTGGAAGAAATCCGGCGCCAATTGTCAGATCGTTTTGACATGGTGTGCTACATGGGGCGACCTGATTCCGTGGATATCCTGGCTCAGATGTTAAAAGAAAATTCCCATGCCTATAGACAAAAGCATAAAGTTGAATCAAGTGACGACCAGGGCAATGAAGTCTATCGCAAGAACATAGTCAAATGGGCCAGCCTTTATGAACAAGCTGATCTACCCGACTTCCTGCGAAATTTTATTGCCCGTTTGTATATTAAACACAATCTGGAAAGTATTCGCGCTATTGAGGCTATGCAGCAGGGAGCGGTCCTGCACAGTATAATTCGTGGCCGTGACAAGGTTTTAATCAATGATGTCACAGATATGATACCGCTGGTATTGAAACATAGAGTAGATGGCGACACCTTAATCAAAATGATAAATGACGTTGATTCCAGATCTGCCAAGGACGGAATCCTAACTTTCCGCGGCCGCAAGAATAAAGCCCAAAAGGATAGTGAGCCCGAGTATTTTGCCCAAAATGCCCGCCCTCTGAAGGATATGAGTCGGGGTGAACTTATTAATACAGAGAAGACCTTAACTCCTACTGATATGTAGTAGGCCTTGGTTAAGGGGGGACTTCCTATGCTTGGTGAGAAGACTAATATAGATAAAGCTGCCTCAGTAGGCAATTATTTAAGCTTGTATTTCGGGCAGAACCAGGGTGTGCGTTTAGGTGAAAGTACAGTAGTTAGCCGTAAGGCGCATGCCCGTATGCCGGAAAAGCGCATCAAAGGTCAGATCAAAATTCTCCTTAATCGCGATGCAGGGAAAACCTATCTGGATTATGTAGATGCTGATCAAATAGTGCATATCGATGTTTATCATAAGCCGGGGGACATTGACCCTCGCGATACTGCCCGGGCTATATTCTATGCACTTGATAAACACTTCCTGGAAAAAAATCCTCAACTACAGTATGCAGAAGAAGAGCGCTTTCGTATGGTAACTGACTACGCCAATAGAATTTTTATTACTACCAACGGAGGCAAGGGCACAGTTTATGATCTATTCCAGGGTATTATGCGTCCCTTTATCGAGGGGGAAGAGGGTTTTGATCATGTGCATATTCTGGCCCGGCTGAGCCGGGAAGAATACTATCTGGTCTATGTAATTGCTGAAGCGGTGGAAGAAGTAGTATTGCAGTCCGAGGTCAAACTGGCTAAGGTGCGCAATATCATCCATGGTAATCAGAAACAAGCTGAAGAAAGCTTTGCCGGTTATATTAAATTGCCCTGGAAGAAATTTAAAGGCCAGAATGCCCGGCAACTTCCGGCCAAAGAGAATGTCAACCAGTTGATTCTCAAACTGGCCGAAAAATTTGGCGGGGTAGATGAAATCGAGGAGTTTCTGGATAGCTATTCCACCAATATCTTCAAACGTAAGGGCATCGACCAGCAGAAGAAAAAGTGGGGAGATATAGAACATTATATTGAGCAGCTGGAGGAACTAGGGCTGCTCAAAGATACCGTAGTGGGGAAGGTTCTTACTCGGAAGGGAATCAACCTCAAGGAATTCGTTATGAATCATAAGTGCGAACTGGAAACCGAGATACGCCGCAATATGCGCCGGGTACCTTCGGGTGGCGCCAGCCGGTTCCGCAAGCTGGGCAAAGCGGAGAAGAAGTCAAGCCAGGTAGAATTCACTAACCGCAATAAGACGAAAAATAATCCGGAGAAAAACTGGTCCGGTGATCTCGCGGTTCCGGAAACTATTGTTCAGGCCAAAAAGAACTCGTACCTGCGCGGGGATTCCGGCTTGCGGATAAAAAAAGATGATCTTCATTACTATGAAAAGAAAACCTACATTCCCATCGATGTTTGCCTTTTAATTGATGCCAGCGGCAGTATGGCCGGCGATAAGCGTCAAGCGGCCTGTTATTTGGCGGAGCATCTATTATTAACCGGCAAAGAAAAGGTAGCCGTGGTAACCTTCCAAGAACGCAGCAGTAAAGTGGTGGTACCCTTTACCCGCAATGAACGCCAGCTTAGAAAAGGATTATCAACCATAAACCCGGCCGGGCTGACTCCCCTGGCTGACGGAATTATGACCGCCCTTGACCTGATTAAAAACACCCGGGTACGCAATCCTTTGCTGGTATTGATTACTGACGGTGTCCCCAACGCTCCGTTGTGGACTTTGGATGCTAAAATGGATGGGCTGGAGGCTGCGGGCCGCATTGCCCAAAGCAAGGTAAGGTTCATCTGTATCGGAGTTGAATCCAACCGCTATTACCTGGAGAAAGTAGCGGAAAAAGGCGAAGGTGTTCTCTATCTGGTAGATGACTTAAATAAGGAAAACCTTATCAATATAGTGAAAGCGGAAAAGAAATCTATGCTGGCAGATAAACGCAGCCTGGCCTGACCAGGTGACAAAAGGCTTACTTAATAAACAAATATTGACATTATTCCCTAGAGTCCGATACAATCAACTTAGCAGATATTATTAATATGAACTAATGCAAACCCGTAGTTTGCTTTAATAACTCCTCCTTCATACACGAGCACCACTGTGGTGCTCGCTTTTTTTTTGGTATAAACCACAGGCTTACCTCGTATGATGTACAAGCAACCGTAAGGAGGCTGAAAGAATGAACCAGCGATTCTTCATAATTTTAGCGGTTCTGATCGTGGCGGTGTGTTTGATCAGCGGAGGGTGCCAGCCTGCCGCAGAACAATCATCGTCGATTAAAAGCTGGCGTGATCTGGTTAATCTGCTGCCGGAATCAGAGGGACAAAGCCCGGAAGAACCATCGGATTTGGCATCACCTGGGGAGCCTGCATCCAATATAGAGCTCAATCAGGAAACCATTGAAGTTATGCTTTATTTCGGAGGACAGGATGGAACTTCACTGGTTCCGGAGAGCCGGGTCATTCCCAAAGAGGTTGGTATCGCTCGCAGCACTCTCAATGAGTTAATCAAAGGACCGGCAACTCCCGAGTACTTAAGCGTTTTTCCCGAAGGTACCAGACTATTGGATATTAATGTGAAACCGGATGGATTATGTATTGTTAATTTAAGTCATGAGGCCTGCCAGGTAACCAATCAACAGCAGGAAGAAATGATGGTAATGGCAATAGTCAATACCCTCGGCCAGTTTCCCACTATTAAAGAAGTAACCTTTATGATTGATGGGGAACCGGTGCAGGAGATAGGAGGATTTCTGGATTTGAGCCAACCAGTGAAACCGGCCAATTAAATTGAGGAAGGGCTTCTTCCAGGAGAGATAGCCAGGCTGTCTCTCCTTTATTTTATTGGTGGGGCAATAACCCCTTCCTTCCTGTGAAAATGCTTTCTTATGTGTTCTGGTGAGCGCGAAGAGCGCGCAAACTCTATGCCGGTCTAAGCTTACCACGGCACGGCAGGAGTGTTAGCCGGGATGCAGGGGTATTAACCGGCTCGCTCCAAGACTCCTCACCTGCAACACATCGGCTTACTTCGGTGCGAAACGGACCGTTCGGAATTCGGCATCCATGCACTCAGTTCTCGCTGCTCGAAACATCCTGTTTCTCGCTCCGTTTCGCAGCCCTCAGTTTCGCCGTGTGTTGCAACGGCTCGTCGTACGTCGCTCACCCGGCTAATACTTCCTGCTTAAGCCGTGCAGCGATGTTTGCACTTATCGTGGCCTGTGCCACAAGTGCTAAGGGCAAACCTTCTGTCACACTTCGACTCCTGTAAAAGGAGTTTTCACAACAATACTGGTTGAGTATGTAATGTATTTGGTTAATTAATGGCATTACCATTATAAAAGTGATACATTAATTAGTGTATGTTGGGGAACGGTAAAATAGGCTGCCGATCCCATTCAATGAGGTGTTTGTTGAATGAATAAACAACCCATCGGGGTATTAGATTCGGGTGTGGGAGGCCTGACTGTCATAAAAACTCTGCTGGCCGAACTACCTGATGAAGATTTTATTTACTTCGGTGATACGGCTCATTTACCCTATGGAAACAAGACTCCCGAACAACTGATGACCTACGCCCGGAGTATTATGGCTTTTTTCGGGCAGTTTCCGGTAAAAGCAGTGGTAGTCGCCTGCGGGACTCATTCATCGGTTACCCTGCAGCATATCATAAACGATTATCCTATTCCTATGTTAGGGGTGGTAAAAGGAGCAGCGCGCAGTGCGGTGGATGCCACATCAAATCAATGCATTGGCGTAGTGGCTACCCAGGCTACGGTAAACAGTGGAACTTTCACCCGGGAAATCAAGTCTCTGCGTCCTGACTGCACCGTTGTGGAGATCGCCTGCCCTAAATTTGTACCTCTGGTTGAGTCTGGTAAACTGGATGACAGTGATACCCGGCAAGCGGTGCATGAATATATTGGCCCTCTAATGGATCAAGGTATAGATACTCTGGTCTTAGGCTGTACCCATTATCCTTTCTTGTCTCCGGTAATAGCCGAATTTGCCGGTAGCCAAGTCACTCTGATAGATCCCTCCCATGCTACAGTGGAGGAACTGAAACAGGTTCTGCGGAGCCAGAATTTAGCCCGGCAAACCAATGAGCAGCCACAGCGGCAGTTTTATGTCAGTGGCAACCAGGAATCCTTTTTCACCGTGGGGAAGTTGTTAATTGGTGATGTCATTCAGAAGGTGGAACAGGTTTTTCTCGATTGAGGTTTAGTTATTTAAGGAGTTGCAACTAGCATGGGGAGAGTTGGATTTACCACCACTATACCGGTGGAAGTATTGCTGGCGGCAGGAAAAGAGCCAGTGGATTTGAATAATTTATTTATCGGTTCTGATCACCCCCAGGATATGGTGGATCAAGCTGAAGAAGCCGGTTATCCTCGCACTACCTGCGGATGGATTAAAGGACTGTATACCGCGGCCTTGACCACTGAGCTGGAAGCAGTTATAGCCGTTATGCAGGGGGACTGCTCCAATACCCAGGCTCTTATGGAAACCTTGGAATTGCAGGGAATTAAGATGATTCCCTTTGCCTTTCCCTATGACCGCGACCCGCAAGCATTGCGGATGAACCTTCATAAATTAATGGATCAATTTGGGGTCAGTGAAGCCCGGGTGCAGAAGGAAAAGCAACGGTTGGATGAGGTGCGTCGCTTATGCTGGACCTGGGATGAAATGACTTGGAAAGATAACCAGGTTACCGGGTTTGAAAACCATATTAAGCTGGTATCAACCAGTGATTTTGAAGGAGACCCGGACCGTTTTGCAGGGGAAATGGAAAGGCTCATCAGCCAGGCCAGGCAGCGGCCGCCGGCTACAGATCAGGTGCGCCTGGCTTATATCGGGGTACCGCCTATTTTTACCGATCTTTATCAAGTGCTGGAAACCCTAGGTGCCCGGGTAGTTTTTAATGAAGTGCAGCGCCAGTTCTCTATGCCATACCTCACCAATGATATTGTCGAGCAGTATATGCGCTATACTTATCCTTATGGAGCCTTTGCCAGGTTAGCTGATTTGGAGGAGCAGATACAAAAGCGGCAAGTGCAGGGAGTTATTCACTATACCCAGACTTTTTGCTATCGTCAGATAGAGGATTTGATTTACCGGCAAAGGCTGAAATTGCCCTTTCTCACTTTGGAAGGTGATAAGCCAGGCAAGGTAGACGCCCGCAGTCGTCTGCGCCTGGAAGCGTTTATCAATATGCTGAAATAGCGGAGGGCTGCTGATGATTGGCATTGATTTGGGCTCCCGCCAGGTTAAATTGGTGGAGATGGAGCAGGGGAAGGTGATCCGCAGGGAAATCCATGACACCATTACCTTTTATCGTCAATATGGACGGGTTCAAGCCGGTCAGCTGCAGATTAATCTGGAAGAAGCCGGCTGGGGCCGTGAGCTGGTAATTGCTACCGGTTACGGCAAGTTAGCCGTACCCATTGCCGGGGCCCGGCAGATACCGGAGATTCAGGCCCATGCCTTGGGAGCAGTATTCCAGAGTGGGCAGGAATCATTTACCCTTATAGACATTGGCGGCCAGGACTCTAAAGTCATATTAATCCGGTCCGGCAAGGTAGTCGATTTCCTAACCAATGATCGCTGTGCTGCCAGTTCTGGCCGTTATCTGGAAAATATGGCGGTGGTATTGAATATAAGCCTGGAGGAATTGTCTAGTTATGACCAAGATCCCGCTGAGATCAATGCTACTTGTGCCATCTTTGGTGAAACTGAACTGGTAGCCCGTATAGTGGAAGGTTATTCCCTGCCTCAATTGGCGGCAGGAGTTAATTACGCACTTTATCACCGCCTGGCTCCTTTATTGAAACGTTTGGACAGCGAACTATTAGTTCTATCCGGTGGAGTGGCATTAAATAAAGCCTTGCGAGCTATACTAGCCCGGGAAACTGGGCGGGAAGTCTTGGCTCTGCCGGATCCTCAATATAATGGAGCCATTGGATGCTGTGTTTTTGGAGGAATGTAAGCTAATGCTGCTTAGGACAATAGGATGCTGGACACCTTATCCCCGTGCCGCCGAAGCCTGTTCTGGCTATCTGGTGTCCAGCGACAGTTCTTATTTACTACTGGATTGCGGCCATGGCGTCGCTGCCCAGCTAACCCGCTGGTTACCAGCAGAACAACTGGATGCAGTCATAATTAGTCATTTTCATCCTGATCACTATGTCGATCTGTATGCCATCCGGCATATGATCCGGGCTGCTTTGTTCCTAAAAACCCGGCAGCAGCCGCTTTCTGTTTACCTGCCTGCTGAACCGGCCCACCTCTATAAGGAATTTGCCGCCATGCCTGAATTGCAGGTCAATACTTTGACTGCCAACAGCGCTTTTATGGTGGGAAATATGCGGGTTCAGCCCTTCCCGGTGCACCATTCCCTGCCTTCTTTTGGGGTCAGGGTGGAAAACCAGAACCAGTCCCTAGTATATACTGCTGATACCAGCATTAGCTGGTCATTAATGGATGAAGTCAAAAAAGGGACGGATCTGCTGCTGTGTGAATGTACCTTAATGGCTGTGGAAGGTGATTTCGCTCAACAATTAGGCCATTTGACTACCACCGAGGCCGGAAGGCTGGCTCGGGAAGGTGGTGTTGGGGTATTGCTGGCTACTCACTTTTGGCCGGAGTATGATGTACTTGTGTTGCAGCGGGAGATTGAACAGGAATACCAGGGCAAGCTGATTATGGCCGCCCCTGATTTGGCGATAACTATATAAATTAGGCGGAATGAGCTATGCGCATAGTAGATGTGGAGAAAATAAAAGAGGCAGTTAGCAAGGCGGTAATCACTGCTAATACTCAGTTACCAGCTGATGTTTTAGAAGGATTGCAGAAAGCTCGGGATCTGGAAACCGTGCCCCGGGCTCGGCGCCTGCTGGAAATTATTTTGGAAAATGCCCGTCAGGCTCAAGAGGAAGGCATGCCTTTATGTCAGGATACTGGTCTGGTAACGGTACATATTGAACTTGGACAGGAAGTACATTTGGACGGCGGTAATGTATACCAGGCTATCAATCAAGGTGTGCGGGAAGGATATAAGGCTGGTTATTTCCGGGCCTCCATGGTAAAAGACCCTTTAAACCGGATAAATACCGGGGATAATACCCCGGCAATTGTGCATCTGGAATTAACTGACGGGGAAGAAGTGGTAATTACCGTATTCCCAAAAGGAGCGGGAAGCGAGAATATGAGCCGCACTGCTATGCTGAAACCTGCTGAGGGTTGGGCAGGAGCCCGTCAGTTTGTAGTTGAAACAGTGAGAATAGCCAATGCTAATCCCTGTCCTCCTATTATCGTAGGAGTGGGGATGGGCGGAAACCTGGAGAAAGCTTGTTTTCTTGCCAAAAAGGCGCTGTTACGACCTATAAACAGGCCTCATCCCGATCCCAAAATTGCCGAAAAAGAAGCGGAACTCCTGCAAGCTATTAACCAGTTAGGTATCGGACCCCAGGGGCTGGGGGGAGACATTACTGCCCTGGCAGTTAATATGGAAGTGTACCCAACCCACATCGCAAGCCTTCCGGTGGCTGTAAGTCTGAACTGCCACTCCACCCGCCGGGCGGTAGTGAAGATATAACTAGAAGGAGGGGAAGCAGGTGACCCATATTCTAAGGGCACCGCTGGAAAACAGCATATTGCAGCAACTTAAGGCCGGGGACGAAGTACTGGTACAGGGAACAGTATATGCCGCCCGGGATGCTGCCCACCAAAAAATGATAGCAGCCCTGGAGTCAGGTGACCAGCTGCCCTTCGATATCACTGGACAGATTATTTATTATGTGGGGCCCTGTCCGGCTCCGCCCGGACGTATAATCGGCTCAGCCGGTCCCACCACCAGCAGCCGTATGGATGTTTATACCCCGGCTTTACTTGCCAGAGGGCTGAAGGCTATGATCGGAAAGGGTGACCGCAGTCAGATAGTTAAAGATGCCATGATTAAATATGGTGCGGTTTACCTGGCTGCAGTGGGAGGGGCTGGTGTTTACCTGTCCCGGAGGATTACATCCGTAGAGATTGTTGCCTATCCCGAGTTGGGTCCTGAGGCTTTGTTAAAGATGGAGTTTAAGGATTTTCCCTGTATAGTTGCCATAGATAACCAAGGTAATTCAGTATATAAAAGTTGGACCTGATAAGCCTTGTTTTTGGGATAAAGGTGCTGAAAATAAATACATATAGGTGGAGGTAGGTTATGGGCAGACCTAATGATCGTAAATATGACGAAATGCGACCGGTGCAAATGACGGCTGGGTTTGTAAAATACCCCCAGGGATCTGTTCTGATCGAAGCCGGTGATACCAGGGTATTGTGCTCAGCTATGGTAGAGGAAAAGGTGCCGCCTTTTTTAAAGGGAACCGGCAGCGGCTGGATAACAGCTGAATATTCATTGCTGCCGTCTTCTACAGAAACCCGTACTGCCCGGGAAGCTGCTCGCGGCAAAGTCAGCGGACGAACTTCCGAGATTCAAAGGCTTATTGGCAGGGCTTTGCGGGCGGTAGTAGATCTGCAGCTTTTGGGAGAACGTACGATATGGATCGACTGTGATGTGATCCAGGCTGATGGAGGTACCAGAACCGCATCTATTACCGGCAGTTTTGTGGCCTTGTATTTAGCTCTTAAGAAACTCCAGGCGGAAGGGTTGATCGAGGCCTTCCCTATTAAAGACTTTGTGGCTGCTGTAAGTGTAGGCATTGTGGATGGTCAGCCCGTACTGGACCTGGAGTATGCGGAGGATTCTATCGCTGATGTAGATATGAATGTGGTTATGACCGGTCAGGGAACCTTTGTAGAAATCCAGGGAACTGCTGAGGGCCAAACCTTTAGCCGCCAGGAACTGGATACCCTGCTGGCTCTGGCGGAAAAGGGCATTCGGCAGCTTATTGAGCAACAGCAGCAGGTTGTGGGGGAAGCATGAAAAAACAACTATTACTGGCAACCCGCAACCAGCACAAAAAAAGGGAATTGCAGGAACTGTTGGCTGATATGGAGGTAGAGATTCTTACCCTGGAAGATGTTGATGCTATTCCCGAAGTCGAAGAAGATGGGGATACTTTTGAAGCCAATGCTGTTAAGAAAGCCTGTGCAACTGCTCTGGCTACCGGAATACTGAGTCTGGCTGATGATTCAGGTCTGGAAGTTGATGCTCTGCAGGGCAAGCCCGGGGTATATTCTGCTCGATTTGCCGGAGAACATGCCAGCGATGAAGAGAATAATAATAAATTATTAAAATTAATGGAGTCCGTACCCGATGAAAAACGCTCGGCTCGCTTTGTATCAGTAATAGCTATATGTGATGCTCATGGTGTCGTAAAAACAGTACGGGGAGAGTGTTCCGGTACTATTGCCCGGGTTCCTGCAGGAAGTGGGGGCTTTGGCTATGACCCTTTGTTTATTCCCAATGGGTATAAGCAAACATATGCCCAGCTGTCCGCTGCTGAGAAAAACCGTATTAGTCATCGGGGCGCAGCCTTATCCAAAGCCTTACCGGTATTAAAGGAATACTGGGCTGCAAGACGGTCATAAGATCAGGAGGGGAAAACGCTGAAAATCGCGGTGACCGGAGACACCCACGGTCAGGTGAGCAAAGTCAGGGAGGCTATAAAAAAACACGCTGTGGATATAATTCTATTTACTGGCGATCATATTCAGGATGGGCGGCTTCTGGCCAAACAGCTGAATTTGCCGGTATACAGCGTGGTTGGAAATTGTGATCCCAGTGAAGCAGGAGAAAAAGAAAGAGTAATAGAATTATCCGGCCGGAAGTTTTTCCTGACTCACGGACATCGTTGGGGAGTAAAAAGGGGGATGCAGTCACTGTTTTATAGAACCCAGGAGGTTGGAGCCCAGGTGGCTGTTTTTGGCCACACCCATATTCCCTTTTGCCAGAAAATAGATGATATTTGGATGATTAATCCAGGCAGTCCCACTTATCCACGGGGCTTGTCAAACCGGGGAACCTATGCCATTATCAGTATCGAGAGAAATAGTCTTGATCCGGCAATACTGCTGATTTAACAGTGATTTGACCAAGATAAAACTGCATCGCTTTGATCAGCTTGATATAGATGGGGATAGTCAAGGGCCGCTGGCTCAATACTGTTAATGTGGATGCAACAGATTTGCCATATCAGAAGGGAGGAGTATTGGTGAGCGATTCGCTGAAACGGACGCCTCTGTATGAGATACATCAGCGGCATGGAGGCAAAATGATTGATTTTGGCGGATGGGAACTACCGGTTCAGTATACCGGTATTATACAGGAGCACCATATGGTAAGAGGAAAAGCGGGGATTTTTGATGTATCCCACATGGGAGAAATAGAAATCACCGGGGCCAAAGCTCAGGAATTTACCCGCTATCTTATGACCAATGATGTTACCAAACTCAAGGACAAGCAGGTTCAGTATACTTTGATGTGCTACCCTGACGGTGGTGTGGTGGACGATTTACTGGTTTACCGTTTTTCGGAACAACATTATCTGCTAGTAGTTAATGCCAGTAATACAGACAAGGATTACCAGTGGATACTAAGCCATGCGCCGGAGGGCATCCAGGTTGCCAATGTTTCTGAACAATACGCACAAATAGCGGTGCAGGGGCCTAAAGCCCAGGAAATTCTACAGAAAATCAGCGATACAGATTTGTCCCAGATTCGATTTTTCTGGTTTGAGCCCCAGGTGAAAATGGCGGGAATCGAGTGCATGGTATCACGAACCGGTTACACCGGTGAGGACGGATTTGAAATTTATCTACCAGCAGCTCAGGCGGCAGAATTATGGGAAAAAATTATTGAAGCCGGTGGTGAAAACATAGTTCCGGCTGGGCTTGGAGCCCGGGATACTTTGCGTTTTGAAGCCAAACTGCCCTTGTACGGACAGGAGTTAGGACCCGATATAACTCCGCTGGAAGCCGGTTTAAGTACCTTTGTTAAGCTGGACAGCGGTGATTTTATCGGCCGGGATGCCTTGCTAAAACAGCGAGAAAACCAGCCTATGCGTACCCTGGTTGAGTTCGAGATGATTGGCAAGGGTATTCCCCGCTCTCACTATGAAGTATACAAGAATGGAGAGAACATAGGTTATGTTACCTCCGGGGGCCATGCTCCCACTTTGGGTAAACCCATGGGCTTAGCTCTGGTGCAGAGCCGCTGGAGTGAGCCAGGTGAAGATATTGAAATAATGATTCGATCCAAGTTAATACCGGCCAGAGTCACCCGGGGAGCTTTCTACAAGCGGCCCCAGAAATAAATCTAGGAGGGATAATAATGAAGGTGCCAACTAATTTGCTGTACACCAATGAACATGAATGGTTGAAGGTAGAAGGAGATAGGGCTATTTTAGGTATTACTGACTTTGCTCAGGAGCATCTGGGTGACATAGTCTTTGTGGAATTACCCGAGCTTGATGCCCAGGTAGCCAACGGCGAAGCTGTGGCAGTGGTTGAGTCAGTGAAAGCGGTAGCTTCAGTATATACACCGGT
The DNA here is from genome assembly GCA_029550685.1 of Bacillota bacterium. Classification (GTDB taxonomy): domain Bacteria; phylum Bacillota; class Syntrophomonadia; order Syntrophomonadales; family Syntrophomonadaceae; genus DTU018. The sequence continues at coordinate 10,997 of JAKPGY010000079.1, read as the reverse complement.
CAGCGGAAAGGTTATGGAGATTAATGAGTCCCTGGAAGATAGCCCGGAACTGCTGAATCAGGAACCTTATGAACAGTTCATTGCCATAATTGAAATGGATGATCCCAGTGAAGTGGAGGAGCTTATGACTCCCGAAGAGTATGAACAGTTCTGCCGCGAACAGGAACAAGAATTAGGTTAGGGGGACGATGACCAATGAGGTTTACTCCCAACACTGATGCGGTGGTTCAGGAAATGCTGGAAAGCTTGGGGCTACAGCATATAGAAGAGCTTTTTGAGGATATCCCTGATGAGGTGAAAATGGACCGCCCCCTTGATCTGCCGCCGGAAATGAGTGAAATAGAGCTAAAGTCACTGCTGACAGCATTAGCAGCCAGGAACGTTCCTGCTGCCGATCATCCCTGCTTTCTAGGGGCCGGAGCTTATGACAGTTACATACCGGCAGCTCTGGAGCAATTGTTGCTCAGGTCAGAATTTTACACTTCATACACCCCCTACCAGCCGGAGATCAGTCAGGGTATTTTGCAGGGAATATTTGAATACCAGACCATGATATGCCAGCTAACCGAGATGGATGTCTCCAATGCTTCCTTATATGACGGAGCAACCGCCCTGGCGGAAGCCTGTACCCTGGCCGCTGTGCATACCCGTAAAAAGCTGGTAGTGGTGCCGGAAACAGTTCACCCCGAATATAAGCAAGTATTGGAAACTTATGCTCTATCCGGGCATTTTGAGCCGGTGTTTGTACCTTGTCCCAATGGGATCATGGACTTAAATGCGGTATCCGACCTGGCGAAAAATCAGGCAGCAGCGCTGGTGGTACAGCACCCCAACTTTTTTGGCCATCTGGAACCGGTAGGAGCAGCCGCCGATTTAATCCACGAAGCAGGGGGATTGCTGATAATGGCTGTAGATCCTCTCTCCCTGGCTATTCTAAAACCCCCGGGAGCTTGGGGAGCCGATATAGCTGTTGGAGAAGGTCAGCCTTTGGGAAACCCCTTAAGCTTTGGAGGACCTTACTTGGGCTTCATGGCAGTTACCCGGCCCTTGATGCGCAAGATTCCGGGAAGAATTGTGGGACAAACTACTGACCTGGAAGACAGGCGGGGATTTGTACTGACTTTGCAGGCCCGGGAACAGCATATTCGCCGGGAAAAAGCAGGTTCCAACATATGTTCCAATCAGGCTTTAAACGCTCTGGCAGCAGCTATTTACCTGACTTTAATGGGTCCCCGTGGACTGAAACAAATTGCCCTGCGCTGCCATCAACTGGCTGTATATGCCCAGAAACGGCTGGAGGAAGCTGGTTTCCCGCTGTTGTACAATCAGCCCTTCTTCCGTGAATTTGCCGTTAAAACTCCTGATGCGGGATCGATCAACCGACGTTTGCAAGAACAGGGAATCATTGGCGGCTTGGAAATAGAGGGTGGAATGTTACTGGCCTTTACGGAAAAACGTAGCCGGCAGGATATTGATCGACTGGTAGCTGCATTTAAGGGGGAATAACAGGTGAGCATGTTGATATTTGAAAAAAGCCGCAGGGCAAGCAATAAAATGAATATACCCCCGGCTGAGGTGGAGCCGGTTGACGTAACGAAAACAATTGGGGAGGAGTACCTGCGTAACGGTGAACTGCCGTTGCCCGATGTCAATGAAGTAGAAGCGGTTCGCCACTATACGGCTCTTTCCAAACGGGCTTATGGTGTAGATGACGGTTTCTATCCTTTGGGATCTTGCACCATGAAATACAATCCCAAAATTGATGAATGGGCAGCACGCCTGCCTGGTTTGGCCGGACTGCATCCCTATCAGCCTTTGGAGACGGTTCAGGGTGCTTTGCAGATAATGTATGAAACCGGACAGTGGCTGTGTGAAATCACAGGTATGGATGAATTTTCCCTGCAGCCGGCGGCTGGAGCCCATGGGGAAATGACCGGAGTAATGATGATTAAGGCTTATCATAAAAAGCGGGGAGATGAAGGCCGGAATACCGTGCTGGTGCCTGATTCCGCTCATGGGACAAACCCGGCTACAGCTAATGTGGTGGGCTATAAGGTTGTAGAGGTAAAATCCGATGAACGAGGTCTGGTGGATCTGCAAGACCTAGAAAGCAAACTGGGGCCCCATATTGCTGGTCTCATGCTGACCAACCCTAATACTCTGGGTTTGTTTGAAGAAAATATTTTGGAGATTTCCCGGCTGGTTCATGAAAGCGGGGGATTGCTCTATTATGATGGAGCCAATCTCAATGCCATAATGGGGATGGCTCGTCCGGGAGATATGGGTTTTGACATTGTGCATGTCAACCTGCATAAAACTTTTGGTACTCCCCACGGAGGCGGAGGGCCAGGTTCAGGACCGGTAGGTGTTAAACAGCATCTGACTGAGTTGCTGCCGGTTCCCCGGGTCATCCCCCAAGGAGATCAGTTCATTTTAGACTATAATTATCCTGATTCTATCGGTAAAGTAAAACAGTTTTACGGTAACTTCGGGGTGATAGTAAAAGCCTATACCTATATACGCGCCCTGGGAGGGGAAGGACTTAAAGAAGCTAGTCAACAAGCGGTTCTCAATGCCAATTACGTGAAACACCATCTCAGCGATGAATACTATATCCCCTTTGACCGGCTGTGCAAGCATGAATTCGTAGCCACTGCCAAACACCAGATGGATAGCAATAAGGTATCGGCTTTGGATATCGCCAAAAGTTTGCTGGATTACGGCTATCATCCTCCTACTATATATTTTCCCCTGATAGTACGGGAAGCTCTGATGATCGAGCCGCCCGAAACTGAGAGTCGGGAACGACTGGATGATTTTGTTGCTGCTATGAAAGAAATTGCTAAGGCAGCCAGAGAAAACCCGGAGCTGGTAAAAGGTGCTCCTCACCATACCGTAGTAAGAAGACTGGACGAAGTCAAAGCAGCCCGAACTCCGGTAGTACGCTGGGAGGAAAGCCAGGATGCATGATCTGATTGTTATCGGGGCCGGGCCAGGTGGATATGTGGCTGCCATCCGGGCTGCCCAGCTGGGCATGTCCGTGTTGCTTATCGAGAAAGATCAGGTAGGAGGCACCTGTTTAAACCGGGGCTGTATTCCTACCAAAGCTTATTATGAAAACGCCTGTACCCTCAGAAGTGTACAGCACAGCCAGCAATTCGGTATTCAGGTCCAAGGTTTCTCCTTTGACATGCAGGTGGCCTGGCAACGCAAAGAGCAGGTAGTCAAGAAACTGGTAGCTGGAGTAGAGCAACTATTGAAGGCCAATCAGGTGGACATGGTACGCGGGTCAGCCAGTTTTGTCGATGCCCGCACCCTTAGAGTGGGTGATGAGCAGTATACGGCCCCGCGAATACTGTTAGCTACCGGCTCCCAGCCAGCGGTATTGCCCATAGCTGGCAGCGATGATCCCCGGCTTTTAAACAGTGACCAGATTTTAGATATAAAAGAGGTTCCTCCCCGTCTGGTGGTTATTGGCGGAGGGGTTATCGGTCTGGAATTTGCTTGTATTTTTAATGCTTTTGGCAGTCAGGTTACGGTCCTGGAAGCTCAGTCAACAGTTCTCAGCCAACTAGACCGGGAAATTGTCAAGCGCCTGCAGGTTTTCTTGAAAAGACAAGGCATTAGTGTCTACACATCGGTGCAGGTAAAAAAACTGGACGGCTCCAGCAGAGGACTGTCAGTTGTTGCTGATACTGCCCAAGGTGAGCTGAGCATAGAAGCAGATCTGGTTTTGCAGGCCGCAGGACGGCAACCCTGCACAGTAGGTCTGAATTTGGATAAGCTGGGAATCAAAGTTGATCAGCGTGGTTTCATTTTGGTGGATGAGAATTATCAGACAAATGTGCCGGGTATTTACGCTATTGGAGATGTTATCGGCGGACCGATGCTGGCCCATGTGGCTTCCGAAGAAGGCATTTCCGCCGTGGAAGGAATGGCCGCCCACAAGAGTAAGGTAGCATATCATGCTATACCTAGTACAATTTTTACTTTCCCCGAGATTGCTGCGGTGGGTCTCGGCGAGGAGGAAGCCAGGGAGCAGGGTATTGTACCTCTTATAGGCAAATTCAATTTTGCCGCCAATGGTAAAGCCTTGACTATGGGAGAAACCGATGGCATTGTAAAAGTTATTGCCAACCAGGATAAACAAATTATCGGTATGCATGTTATAGGCCCCCATGCCAGTGACCTCATTCTGGAAGGTACTCTGGCGGTGAACCATAAATTGACCCTGTCCGAGATGCGGTCTGTCATTCATGCCCATCCTACTCTGGGAGAAGCCATCAAAGAAGCTTTGCTGGATGCGGAAGGCCAAGCCATTCATAACGCTCCGCCTCGTAAGCGCTTGGGCAAGGGGGAATAACAAGTGTACCACTTGCTAAATCCCTCCCATGATCCATGTTTTAATATAGCTTTAGAGGAATACCTTATAACCCAGACTCCTGATGACAGTGAATGGTTTATGTTGTGGCAGAACCAGCCGGCGGTCATCGTAGGCCGGAATCAGAACACGGCTGAGGAAGTTAACCAGGTCTTTGCCCGGGAAAATGATATTGTAGTAGTTCGACGCATGTCCGGCGGAGGCGCGGTCTATCACGATCTGGGCAATCTCAACTTTACCTTCGTGGTGGCTTTGTCTGGCGACCACAGTTTTGCCAGGTTTGCCCAACCCGTGCTCACTGCTTTGCACAAATTGGGTATTGCTGCCGAGCTAAGCGGCCGCAATGACCTGACCATTGCCGGCCGGAAATTCTCTGGCAATGCCCAATTTATTGGGAAAAAGCGGCTGCTTCATCATGGAACCCTGCTATTTGATACCGATTTAGATATTATGCAAAAAGTACTTAATGTGAATCCAGAAAAAATGGCCTCAAAAGGGGTAAAATCAGTAAGCAGCCGGGTGACCAATATAGCTGATCACCTGCCTAAACCCCTTTCCATCCAGGATCTGCAGGATGCGCTAATTCAGACAGTAAGTGAATACTGGCCCCTGGAACCTGCCAGGGAGCTTACCCTTGAGGAGAAAGAAAGAGTCAATCAGCTGGCCGGTAACAAGTACCGCCTCTGGGAATGGAATTACGGTCAATCACCCCAATATAACCTGCAGCGTAACCGGCGTTATCCCTGGGGGCAGATTGATATACGGCTGGAAGTGAAAAAGGGACGTATAGCCCTTTGTAAGATATACGGAGATTTTTTCACCGGTCAGGATATAGAGAGGCTGGAACAAGCTCTGCAGGGTACAGCCTATAACCGGGAGGCAGTGGAAAAGCTGCTGAACTCCCATGAATTGCATAAGTTTATACCAGAGATGGACCGTCAACAGTGGTTGGGATTGATTATGGGGGATGAAAACTAATCATGCTAACTCACATAGCAGGAAAAACTTATTGTCTGGCTACTCCTGCAGCAACAATAGGTGTGTACCTTATTGATAAACATAACTGCCTGTTGATAGACAGCGGTGAGGCTGCTCATGGTCAGCAGGTATTGGACTTTTTGAACGAGCAGGGTTGGAGAGTATCAGCCATCATTAATACCCATGCCCATGCTGATCACTGTGGAGCCAATAAGTTGATAGCTGAAGCAACCGGAGCAGATATTTACGCTTCTGCTCCCGAGAAAATTTTTTTGGAAAATCCTTGGCTGATTCCCTATACGCTTTTTTCCGCCCATCCCCCCAGATCCTTGGACAATCGCTTTATAGTCCCACCCGCCTCCCCGGAAGTGGAAGCTGTCTCACCAGGAAACTGCGTTATGCAAGGTGTGTCCATACAGTTTTTTGACCTGAGCGGTCATACTCCCGGACAAATAGGAGTTTTTACTCCAGACCAGGTTCTTTTTGCCGGGGACAGTCTGCTGTCCAGCCAGGCTTATCATACCTTTCCCTGCCCGGTTGTAGCTGATGTGAAAAGTCAGCTGACAGCTCTAGAGACTCTGGCAGAAAGCCGGTACGATCACCTGTGTATCTCCCATGGAGGTTGGGTTGACCAACCTTTAGCCGTTATTGAGCAAAACCGGGAATGGCTGTTGGGGTTAATTAACGATGTACTAGGGGCACTGCAAGGGCAGGCTATGAACCGGGAGCAACTGGTGAGCTGCATCATTGAAAAGAGAAAGCTGACTGTAAATACGGTTCAATTCTATTTGGCTTGGTCCAGTGTATCGGCAGTAATAAGTTATCTTCTGGACAACCGCAGCATAAAAACTCATTTCCATCCCGCCGGAATTACCTATACCGCAAGATAAAAGGCCCATCGCCTGTGTTGCTCGTAAAAAATCAGACGCAGATTGGCGTAGATTATTTAAGATATTGCTGTGAAAACTGTCCTCGTGTTAGTGCAAAAGACAGCTGTACTGTCATCGCGAGCGCGTAGCGCGTGGCGATCTCTATGTCCACCTGCGCTAACCACAACTTGGCAGGAGTGTCAGCCAGGATGCAGGAGTATTAGCCGGCTCGCTCCGGGACTCCTCGCCTGCAACCCACCAGCTTACTTCGGTGCGAAGCGGTCCGCTCGTAATTCGGCATCCATGCACTCAGTACTTGCTGCTCGAAACATCCTGTTTCTCGCTCCGCTTCGCAGCCCTCAGTTTCGCTGTGGGTAGCAACGGCTCGTCGTAAGTCGCTCGCCGGGCTAATATTTCTTCCTAAGCCATGCAATTATTTTTTCATTCGTGGTCTGTACCACAGGTGATAATTGCTGTGAAGATGGTTTCCTAATGTGTCATTGCCCTAAAGGACTACTGATGGACCCTGCAACGGCACGTCGTACGTCACTCGCCCAGCTAATACTCCCTGCTTAAGCCGTGCAGCGATGTTATCATTTTACTAAAATAGTTTGACAGTGGGTTTGCCATGAGCACCTTGGTGAAGGAGTCCGATATAGTCGGTGAAGATGGGCGGGCGAAGGGGGGCGAGGGATAGGATGTCCCAAGAGGGCTATCAAACAGGATGTTTGTTTAGCCCGGTACCCCCTGAGACGCACATCGAGCCATTACTATATCGTGACGACGGAACAGGTGCGAAGGGCAACCTACTGGCAACTAAGAGCTCCTGCAAGGAACATGGCAACCTCTATGCCGCTCTACGCTAACCACGGTTTTGCAGGAGTGTCAGCCAGGATGCAGGAGTATTAGCCGTGAGGCATGTTTTCATTTATCATGGCCTGTTCTTCAGTTGATACACCATTGATTGGGGTCTCAGAATTACAGGGACACACCCAGCTTCCGGCAGGCTTGGTCCAGGCTTTGCCGGTCGTATAATACCGGCGCAAACAAATCTCCCTTTTCCTGTAAACGGGGAAAAATAGTCTTTATGTTAAACTGGGCAGGTGTTACCTGAGTTATCTCGTCCCATAAAAGAGGGGTTGATACAGGAGCACCTGGACGGGGACGCACGCTGTACACGCTGCTGAGGGTTTTACCCAGGGCATTTTGCAGGTAGTCTACATATACTTTGTTGCCTCGCATTTTTACAGTGCGTTCAATAGTAGCTATTTGAGGAAGCACTTCTACGACGAGAGCTGCCACCACCTGGGCAAATTTACGGACCTGCTCATAGGTGTAGGAATTGATAATAGGGATGTAAATATGCAATCCTTCTGATCCAGAGGTTTTAGGATAAGAGCGCAGGTCCAAATTGTCCAGCAGTTCTTTGACCACTAGGGCAATATCGATTACATCCCGGTAACTGCTTTCCTTGGAGGGATCCAGGTCGATTACTGCAAAATCAGGATAGTTAAGGCTGTGGATGCTTGACAGCCAGGGATGCATTTCAATACAGGCTTGATTAGCCAGCCAGGCCAGAGTCGCTGGCTCATCTGCGACTATGAAATTAATGTCCCGCTGGGAATCAGCTGAATACCAGGAGAAGGTTCTGATCCATTCCGGCAGATAATCGGGGGCATTTTTTTGATAAAAGCTTTTGCTGTGGATGCCGTCGGGGAAACGGGTCAATACCAGAGGACGCCCGCTTAAGTGGGGAAGCAGATAGGGAGCCACCTGCACATAATAGTTGATAAGTTCCCCTTTGGTATATCCATCTTCCGGCCACAGCACTTTTTCCAGGTTGGAAAGAGCAAATTCCCGGCTGGCGATTGTGACCTGTTCTTTCATAGGTACCTCCTTACAACTCATTCTAAGCGGCAGTCTTCAGCCGGCTTGTTGCTGAAGCCGGTTATGACCGGGGACCGCAAAGTAAGGCTCTCCGTCCATTCTGCAAATTCGATTTTAACCGTTAACCGGGGGTGTACAAAATAGTATCCCCGAGCGGGAGGTTTGTTGACAAAGGGTGAATGAGAGATGGACATACGGGATAATTCCCGGGTTAATACGCTCCATTCCTCCTGTTTTAAACCGGTACCGGCTTTGCCCACATAGAGTAGATTCTGATTGTGATAGACTCCCAGTAGGAGGGCATTTACTGTGGTTCCGTTTAAGGTATACCCGCCAATCACGCAATATTGGGTGCGCCGGTATTTGACTTTCAGCCAGTCACGATGTTTTTTTCCGCTTATGTATGGAGAAGTAGACCGTTTAATAACAATTCCTTCCATATCCTGTGCTTTTACGGCTTCGAAAAGGCTGTGACCGGCGCTGAAATTCTCCACGGTATGTACCCATTCGGTTTTCACCAGAGTTTGCTCCAGTACTCTTTGGCGTTCCATCAGAGACAGATTACGCAGGTCCCGACCGGCAAAGGGGATGTCGAAAACCATATAGTGGATAGGATAAAGTTTCTTAAGGTGATCAGCTTGCCGGCCGCTTAAATCCCTTTTCAAAATCGATGCAAAACTGGGTTTGCCATTTTTTAGGACCACCAATTCTCCATCCAATATTGCTGCAGGCACTTTCAACAAGGAAGCCAACTCCTGCAGTTCCGGGTACTGCCCGGTGCGCAGGTGGCCACGCCTGTTTACCAGGGTTACCCTTCCTGCGGAAAGGTAAGCCAGCATACGCACCCCATCCCATTTAACCTGGTAAACATACTCGAGGCCTTCAATTATTTCTTTGACCAGTATAGGCATCATTGGCTCAACTAAAGCCAAACCAGGTACTTCAACCACGGATGCTAACTCCCGGTTTTGGTTTTGCGGCGCCCCCGGGAAGCCTGGCGTGGTTCGGAATCAGCCTGCTGGGCATTGCGGTTTTCTTCCGCCAGTTTGACGCTGGCTTTTAAAGCCTCCATCAAATCCACCACATTGCCGCGGTCAGCTGCCGGAGCCGCAGCTACGACTTCTTTTCCTACGATCTTGCTTTCAATTAGTTCCCACAAAGCCTGGCGATGTTCATCCTGATACTTGGCCGGTTCAAAGTCGGTAGATAGGTTTTCGATGAGACTGACCGCCATTTTTATTTCATTGTCATGGAGTTTTACCCGGTCTACTCCTAGGTCCAGGGCAGAAGGGGAACGGATTTCATCCGGCCAGAAAATGGTTTCCATTATTAAAACCTGGTCCTTAACTCTCAGAGCAGCCAAAGTTTGTTTGGAGCGAATTATAACTTTGGCGATAGCCACCTTACTAGTTTGCGTCATGGCTTCGATCAGAAGGGTGTAAGCTTTTTCACCGCCCTGGGATGGTTCCAGGTAATAGGTCTTATCAAAGTAAATCGGATCAACCTGGGCTAAATCCACAAAGTCCAGGATGTCAATAGTTTTGGTGGACTCCAAAGGAATGCGTTCCAAATCCTCCTCATTAATAACTACAAAATTGCCTTTCTGGTATTCATAGCCGCGCACAATTTCTTCACTGGCAATTTCCCGGTTACAATTGGGACAAAACTTGCGGTACTGAATGGGAGACATGCACTCTTTATGCAGGTAGTTGAACTTGATGTCTTTCCGTTCAGTAGCCACATACATTTTGATAGGTATATTAACCAGGCCGAAGCTGACTGCACCTTTCCAAAGAGTTCGCACAATAATTACCCCCAGCCGTTTTTAGTAGCTTAGCTAAGGAAATCAGCTTTTATTCAGGTAAAGATATAATAGCCATATAAAAAGCGGGAAACCTATAAGGTCTCCCGCTGAATAAGCTTAATATAAAACTATTCGGCTGGATTATTTTACTCTCTGCCAAATAGCAGCAGCACCATGACCGTGACCGATACACATGGACTCGACGATGTATTCTACATCGGCAAAGTCGGGATCTCTGAACAGGGCTGTTATATCGGTGGCGATACGAGCACCGGTGCAAGCCAGCGGATGGCCGATGGAAATACCAGATCCCCATACATTTACACGATCTTTGGGAAGTCCAAGAGTGTCACGGCAGTATACTGACTGGGAAGCAAAGGCTTCGTTAACTTCCCATAGTCCGATCTGATCCATGGTCATGCCAGCTCTCTTGAGCACCTTGGGAATAGCTAGGGCAGGACCAATACCCATAATGTCGGGTTCCAGACCAACTACTGCCCAGCTGACCATCTTCATAATCGGTTTTTTGCCCAGTGCCTTGGCACCTTCGTCAGTGGCTAGCACAACACCGGCAGCAGCGTCGTTGATCTGAGAAGAGTTACCAGCGGTAACGGTGGCAGCTTCGTCCTGCATGAAAACAGTGGGCATCTTGGCCAGAGTTTCCATATTGGTGTCAGGGCGTACACCCTGGTCACGGGCTACGACACATTCTACCAGTTCTTCACCTTTTTCAGCAGCGGCTTTAGCCAGGTGATCGCTGGCTGTATACAGGGCAGGCATGTTGTGCGGGTTGGTATCCTTGGCACCTTTAGCCGGAACTTTAACTTGAATGGGGATAATGACATCTTTAACCTTGTTGGCGGCCTGAGCAGCGGCGCACTTCAGGTGGGATTCCATAGCAAACTCGTCTTGCTGTTCACGGGTAATGTTAAAGCGGCGGGCTACGATTTCAGCAGTGTAACCCATGTTGATTGCTGCCAAGTTCATGTAGTTGCCCAAATCAGGATGGAGATCAGCACCGGCACCCATAGGAATATGGGTCATATGTTGGACACCACCGGCAATCTCAACGTCTCCG
>JAKPGY010000074.1 GCA_029550685.1 Bacillota bacterium | reverse complement strand
CTTCCTTCAGACCCCACCGTTACCAGTGACGCCCTTGCCCTCGGGTTATCTTCCCGCTGGTTAGGTGATAGGGCTTCTTTCAGCCCATCGGCTCAGCAAACATGCTGGTCAAACGATCGCCACGTCGCTACGCTCCTCGCGATGACATACCAGAAGGCCATCTTATGTGTCATTGCGAGCCCCGGAGGGGCGTGGCAATCTCGAACTTCTAACCATTAATAGACTTCTTTGACAGTCTGTAGCACAGTATTAACTACACTGTGCTATTTATTGATTATATATGTAATTTACTATACTATATTAGTTCGACAATATTAGCGGGGCGATGTGGGATCGCCCCTGCTACCACAACATCTAAGAGTCTTTATCGTTTCACTGCACCAGTGACAATTAGCCTTATTATTCGATTTCCAGCTGGCCGGGCTTCACCTGGGTGACTTTATGCCCTTCACCTATGTGCAAGCCAGATCCAATTAAACATCCTCCGGCAACCACGGTACCTCCTCCTAATATGGAATTGCTGCCTACCTGGCAATGGTCCCCCAGAACACAACCATGCAGCTGGGCCTTTTCACTGACCTGCACTCGTTCCCACAAAATGCACTCATCTAATACCACTCCGCGGCTAATATGACAGCCGGGACCTATTACCACATTTCCAAACATCTGTACATCTTCATCGATGACCGTTCCTTCGCCAATTAATATGTTAGCCTGTGCAGTCCGTTTTACGGTACCGGCCACCGGAAATCTTACCTTCCCCTGCAGTATGTCATTATGTGCCTGGCGATAGGTGTCTAAACTGCCCACATCACACCAGTAATCATCGATAGCTGCTGCATAAAAGGGTGCCTTTATTTTAACTAGATGAGGAAAAACCTGCTTGCCAAAATCATAGAACTGGCCAGCAGGAATATAATCGAATATCTCTGGTTCAAATATGTATATACCAGTATTGGCTTGATTGCTCAAAGCTTCTTCCGGGCGAGGCTTCTCCTGAAAGCTGGTAATACGTCCATTGCTGTCGCTGACTACCACACCGAATCGTTCAACTTCATCAACCGTTTTAACCGCAATGGTAGCCAGTGCACCCTGGCGCCGGTGTTCCTGTATAAGGCTGGTCAGATCAATATCAGTTAGTGCGTCCCCGCTCATTACCACAAAGGTGTCATCCAAAAACCACTGGCATTTTTTCACTCCACCGGCAGTTCCCATTAGCTCCTCTTCTCGGGAATAAAGCAAACTCATACCTGGTCGAGGAGCATCCCCGAAATAATTTACAATGTTGTCTGCATGGTAATGAAGGTTAGCGATAACTTCAGAGAAACCATGTTCAGCCAACAGCTGAATAATGTTTTCCATAAGAGGCCGGTTGGCCATTGGCACCATGGGCTTGGGGACTCCTATTGTCAGGGGCATCAAACGCGAGCCGACCCCTGCCGCCATAATCATTGCCTTCAATCAAGTTATCCTCCCATTATTGCAATTATATTCCTTTCATTACTATACCATTATCTAGACAGTTGGTCAGCCCTCACCCTACGATGCGTCCTTTCATTTTCTCATCCAGGTAATACCCCATTCCGCGCCGCGTCCTGATAATACTTGGTTGCTGGAGATTATCCCCTAATTTAATACGTAAGTTGCGAATATGATACTTAGGTTCTGCCCACACTGCCCCGGTATAATCCTGGCTTATAATCTCCGACAAGGTACGGTGAGAAACAATTACACCTGGCTGTTGAGCCAGACATGCCAACAGGCGAGTTTCAGCCGGAGTCAACCAGGTTGATCCCTGGGAAGTATACACCACCGCCCGCTTTAAATCCACTTGCGGTAAATCCAGGCATACAGCAGCTGCTTTCGTATCTCCAGTCAGCGCTGAGTAGATGCCAGCGGTTTCCTGCAGAGCTAGGCTGTGCCCGTGAGCTGATTTCCTTTCATAGCACCGCTGCAAAAACCACTGGTCTACCGGATCACTGCGTACCTCACTGACCAATTCTTGGATATAGTCCGGATAGTCAACTGCTGAACCGTCCAGTTCCAACATAGGTATGAGTAAATCCAACAGATCTCTGTGATCAGCCATTAACCTACCCCCAGGTATTCCAACCGGCAGCAGAAAGCTTCCCGTCCACCTTCCAAAGTGGACATAACTTCCCCGCGCACCTCTTCTTGGTCCAGCCTGCCCTGGAGGAGAAGCCTTCCCTGACCATGGGCCAGGGTCATGGCTACTACCCAATCCGCTTGTCCGGCTACAACAATATTGGGGTTATGCGTCACTAAAATGACCTGACGGGTTTTCTTTATATCCAGCAAGCGAGGGATGACCATATCATAGATACAGCCATTGTCCAAATGATCTTCAAATTGATCTCCCATGAGTACCGGACGCCGCGCCAACAATATAATCGGCAGCAGGAGAGAACACTGGGTGCCCCGGGAAAGACGATAGCTGTTAACCGCTTCCACCCCCGACTTACCCCGGTAGTACAGCTCCACCTCATCCCCTATAGATATTTCTGTCATCCGGCCGCTGTCTACCCGGTTGGCCAGTGCCCAAATAATCTGCCGGGCTTCACTGTTGCCGCACTCCAGGGTGCGGCTGAGCAGTTCACTATCCGCCTCGTTCACAATATTCATCAAGGCCCGGGGATCAATGCGGCGCACCATACTGTCAATGAGTCTTCTGCTGATGATCCCCTGCAATAATTGCTGCAGGAAACGCCGGTATTCCTCCAGATAGCTGCATTTATGAAAGCGGATGAACGGATTTCCAGCCAAAACCGCATTCAACCTGGATACTGTGATTTTGCGGGAACGGGATATGGAATCTTCCCAGCGCTGTGCCTCAATAAGCAGTACCTGTTTTCGCTCCATCAGGCGTTGGGCTTCAGTTAGCAGCCTCTGATACTCCTCTTCGCAGCCGGCTAATTCAGCCAATTCCCTCATCAGACTCTGGCGGCGCTGGGCCAACTCCTGACACCCGGCAAACCCCTGTTCTTTTAAGTCCTGAATAATCTGCTGTTCCTGGACCTCATGCCGCTGGGCCAAAGCAGCACGAATTTCCTGAATCGATGACAGTCCTTCTTCCATAACCTTAAACAGTTCCTCTGACAATTGACGATGCGATTCCAGGGTCTGATTAACCTGGGTTACCAAGCTCTCCACCAAATCAGGATTTAGCAGTCCATCTTCATCCAGGCGGCAGGTATGATAGTCGGCTGCCAACAGATTACGCAATCCTTTTAACCGGGATGTAAGAAGCTTTTCCCAAAACTCAACCAGAGAAGCTTCTTGTACCAAAGCGTGTTTGCGTTTCTCGGGCTCATTTAACTGCAGACTGGCCAATTCTTTTACCAGCAGGTCCTTTTTGGCTACCTTTTCCTTAAGTTCGGTGAGCTTTTCCGCCACTGTCTCATATTCTTGCTGTAATTGGATACGTTTAGCGGTGTTGGCTTCCAGTTCTCGCTTTAACGGTATTAATTCCTCATTGGTATGATCCAGCAGGTCCATTAATACATTGCCGCCTTGATCCAGCAGCTGCTCCAACTGGCCCTGGTGATAGGCTTCCAGGTTAAATCTAATATCGCTGCCTTCCTGCAGTAGTTGGCCTTTACTATCATAGAGCCGTGGATAACGGCCAATACGGCGCTGTATCCTGCGTATATTGTCGAACTCAGAAATAAACTCAACTTCTACTTGACCGTCCTCCAAAAGGCTGCTCACCTGCTGTAAAAATTCCCGGGGCTGCTGGGACCAGTCACCCAAAGCAAAGCGCAGCAAATTCAATATGCTGCTCTTGCCCGTGCCCCGAGATCCAATTATGCAGTTGAGTCCGCTTTGAAAACTTACATCCAAACCATCCAAAAAGCCCCCCTGGACAACCAGGCGACGTACTTCCTTAACCCACATCATATGTCCCTCCTTGTAGTCAAGGTGTTTTTCATTATAGAACATATGTTCGGTGGGGGCAAGTGGCAAAATCCATTTTATTACAGTTTATCAATTGAAAAAACCGCCTGGTTCTAAAATAGCAGAACCAGACGGTCTTATAAGGGGATGATTATTCCTGGTAAGAGGATGAAGAATATTCCAGACGAAGGTAGTTCAAATGGGTTTTTAGTTCGGAAATTATCATGCTCACTTCGGTGAAGCGATAGTCGTGGGGAACAGCTGCTTTTATTTCGCCTAATGTGGTACTGATCTGATCTATACCCTGGCAGACCCGGGGGCCGTCATTTTCCAGCATATAAAAGGCCAATTCCGTCAACTCCTCATAAATTTGTTTTAAGCTTCTCTGTTCTTCGGGCCAAATTCCTTCCAGACAATTAACCTGGGCAAGTATGGCGCGATAACAGTTATTACCCAGGCTTGTACTATTCATGGTAATCCTAACCTCCACACCGCTTTAAATTTATACAACATTTTCCATATTAACCAAACATTATTGTAATGGACCCCTCGTCACAGGTCAACACCTATTTTTAGTTATTTACATATTTGTTTAAAATTTGATCAAGCTGCTGCATCTTTTTAAGCACCAGCAAGACTGCCTGGGCTATTACCTCTTCATCATTCAGGCTGGGCCGGGTCTGCAGTGCACTGCTCAATTTCTGCCCCAAGCAAATGGTCTGGGCAGCGGTAGCCGCAGTACAAAACAAATCCAGGGTACGCCCATCTTTCAGCACCAGCTGGGTTCTGCCGCTTTTACCGCCTATCGTCTCGACAGAACTTATATCTACATAGCCGCAGCATCGATCGTTAGCACAGAGGGGGGTGCGCATTTTCAAAGGTATAAAAATACGTTCGGGCTGAAGGTAAAAAGGCAGTACTGCCTGGCGGTCAATAAGCCTGGCCACCTGTTTACCCTGGGCTGGCAAATCCACAGCATACAGCCTGGCCAGAGCTTTTTTTAATGAACGAATGGAACGACGGTCAACGCTTTTGCCTTTCCAGGTCCACAGTTCAGTATTGTCGCCTTCAGGTCCATAAACGGGACGCAGTACAATAATAGAATCTTTAATCTGTTCCAGTTGCATAATATAACACCTCCTGTCACTATGGTGAGGACAGGAGGTGGAAAATCAGGGTAATGACGGTTGATTTTTAGTTGTTTTCCGGTTGATTCTGCCTGCGCTTCAGCAGCAGATAATTTATGGAATCCACCAGTGCTTGCCAGGAAGCTTCAATAATATTCTCAGATACCCCTACCGTATTCCACTTACCAGAATGGTCTGCAGATTCAATTAATACTCTGACTTTAGCAGCGGTACCTTCTTTGCCATCCAATACCCGAACTTTATAGTCGGTGAGGTGCATATCCTCTATTTCCGGGTAGACTTCAGTTAAAGCCTTGCGCAGGGCATTATCCAGGGCATTGACCGGGCCGTCACCATCGGCAGCGGTATGAAACGTACGCCCATCTGCACACAGTTTAACCATAGCTTCGGATACAATGTCATCCTGTTCATTCTTCTCCAGGATCACTTTTAAATTCTTGAGCTGAAAATAATCACTGCCCTGGCCAAAAGCTTTGCGCAGGAACAATTCCAGAGAGGCATCGGCTCCTTCAAACTGAAAGCCCTGGCTTTCCAGTTCTTTAATCTGCTTAATTACCGCACGAGTCTGAGCACTATAGCTGTTCACATCCAAATTTAACTCCCGGGCTTTGTAAAGCAAATTCGACAAGCCAGAAAGTTCTGACACCAGTACCCGGCGGTGGTTACCTACATCTTCGGGATTAATGTGCTCATAGGTAAGGGAATCTTTTAACAAAGCACTTACATGAATGCCTCCCTTGTGGGCAAAAGCACCGTAGCCTACAAAAGGCTGGTTATTATGATGAGGCATATTGGCAATTTCCGCTATATAATGGGAAACCTCACTGATATTTTTCAAGCGTCCCGGCGGCAGGCAGGGCCGGTGCATTTTTAGTTCCAAGTTAGGAATTATCGAGCAGAGATCCGCATTACCGCAACGCTCTCCATAGCCATTTATGGTTCCCTGCACTTGCAGGCATCCATTTTGCACCGCAATTAGAGAATTGCTAACTGCACAGCCGGCATCATTATGAGCGTGGATGCCCAGGGGAGCACCTATCACCTGGCGGACCTGCAGGATAATATCCTCCACTTCCCAAGGCATACTTCCCCCATTGGTATCGCAAAGTACAATCCAGTCTGCTCCTGCTTCCTCAGCAGTCCTCAGTACTTGCAGAGCATAATCCCGGTTAGCCTTAAACCCGTCGAAAAAGTGCTCTGCGTCAAAAATGACTTCCTTACCCTTATCCTTCAGGTAAGCAATGCTCTCTCGTACCATGTTCAGATTTTCTTCCAGAGTGGTCTCCAAAGCTCGCAAAACATGGAAGTCCCAGCTCTTTCCTACCAGGGTTGCGCTAGGGGCACCTGAATCCAACAATGCCTGCAGGTTGAGATCCTGCTTCACTGAGACCCCTGGTTTACGAGTAGCACTGAAGGCAGCCACACGGCTGTTTTCCAGACCTATACTTTGAATGGCTTTAAAAAACTCCATATCTTTCGGATTGCTGCCCGGCCATCCACCTTCGATATAAGAAATACCCAAA
Organism: Bacillota bacterium; assembly: GCA_029550685.1. Taxonomy (GTDB): domain Bacteria; phylum Bacillota; class Syntrophomonadia; order Syntrophomonadales; family Syntrophomonadaceae; genus DTU018. The sequence goes on along the minus strand of JAKPGY010000074.1, from coordinate 18,566 downwards.
GAATCCAGGCGCCGGGCTATTTGCAGCTTATCCTCCAAGGAAAAGGAGATGCCTTCGGCCTGAGAACCGTCCCTCAGAGTAGTATCGTATATGGTTACTTTCCGTTGCCTATCCCCAAAACTGTTTTCCTCCTTCGCAAGATATAGAAGCCAGCCGGTTTACCCCTCGCACCTGTGGTGCAGGCCAGGATGAATGAGAAAATTTGAACCCGTCATCGCCAGGAGCGAAGCGACGTGGCGATTTATAAACTCAAACCGTAAATAGTCATAGAGATTGCCACGCCCCCTGCGTGGGCTCGCAACACTAGTAGTAAGCGTCAGCGAACATCGGCAACCTTAGTAGTACCCGTCAGGGTACATCGGGAGTCCCCGAAGGGGGGAGTCCTTTAGGGCAATGACACTAGGGCAGATCTCGATGACACAATGAAGGCTGCTTTTACAGCAAGCATATGTTGATAGCTATTCAGATTGCAATATAGTCCTAGCCACCAGATCTCCCATTTCATCAGTGCCTAATATGGTCTTGCCTGGCTCAGCCAGATCCGGGGTACGGTAACCGGCATCAATTACCTGGCGGACTGCCTGTTCTACAGCCTGGGCTTCTTTTTCCAGTTTCAGTGAATAACGCAATAGCAGCGCAGCTGATAAAATGGTAGCCAGTGGATTGGCCTCGTTTTGTCCGGCAATATCAGGAGCGCTGCCATGAGCAGGTTCATACAAGCCCACCTCGCCGCCGATGGAAGCACTGGGCAGCATACCCAGTGACCCAGTGAGCATAGAAGCTTCATCGGTCAAAATATCCCCGAACATGTTCTCGGTAACAATCACATCAAATTGGCGGGGATTGCGGATCAGCTGCATAGCACAGTTATCTACATACATATGAGTAAGTTCCACATCCGGATACTCACGGGACAAATCAGTCACCGTTTCTCTCCACAGACGGGAACTCTCCAAAACATTAGCCTTGTCCACTGAACAGACCTTGCCTTTGCGCTGGCGGGCAGCTTCAAAAGCTGTTCTTGCTATACGCTCAATTTCATAGGTTGAATAAGTAAGCACATCGGTAGCTTTTTGCCCATCGGCTGTCTTCTCCCGGCTTTTTTCCCCAAAGTAAATTCCCCCGGTTAGTTCACGGACCACCAGGATATCCACCCCCTGCAGTACCTCTTCCTTCAAGGTAGAAGCATGCATTAAGGACGGGAAAACCATACAGGGCCTCAGGTTAGCATATAGAGCCAATTCCCTGCGCAAAGGCAGTAAGGCCCCCGCTTCCGGGCGCAATTCCACCGGCAGGTTATCCCATTTTGGCCCCCCGATAGCGCCTAAAAGCACGGCATCGGAGCGCTCACATAATTCCAAAGTTTCATCGGGCAGCGGATGCCCTTTGGCATCATAGGCTGCCCCTCCTACCAAGCCTTCTGTAAAATTAAAGGCAGGTCCGTATTTCTCACTGACAGCCTGCAAAGCCTTAATCGCCTGGGGAACTATCTCCACCCCAATCCCATCCCCGGGCAGAACAGCAATCTGAAACATACACTTCTTCCTTTCTCTAATTAGCTGGCATAAGTAACTATTTATTCAATCTGTGTTGGACATAGCCGATCAGGCCGCCCTGAGCCATAATCTGCTGCATGAACTCAGGGAACGGTGCAGCCTGAAAACTTTCGCCGGTACGCATGTTTACTATTATTCCCTTTTCCAAATCCACTTCTACCTGGTCCCCATTCTCAATAGCCTGCACTGCTTCCTCACATTCCAATATGGGCAGACCGATGTTGATGGAGTTGCGGTAGAAAATGCGGGCAAAGGATGAAGCAATAACACAGGCTACTCCTGCTCCTTTTATAGCAATAGGGGCATGCTCTCTGGAACTGCCGCAGCCAAAATTTTTCCCGGCGATAATGATGTCCCCTGCCTGAACTTTTTGAGGAAAGCTGGGATCAGCATCTTCCATACAGTGCTGAGCCAGTTCAGCGGGATCTGCGGTATTAAGATAGCGAGCTGGAATAATAGCATCGGTATCAATATCAGCCCCAAATTTGTGAACCCTTCCGGTAAATTTCATAAACATACTCCCCTCAATCTTATTGATAAACATCCCCTGTGTATGACATCATTTGCGTAAAAGTTACCCAAGTGTGTCATCGCCCCAACATTAATCGTGAGCGATAGCGAACACCGGCAACCTTAATTGTGATCATAACCCTCAGGGTTTGAACACATCAGCAACATTATTTGTGACCAATTGAGAACATCAGTAGTACCCGAAGGGTGAAGTCCCCGAAGGAGAAGTCCTTTAGGGCAATGACAATTTTGGAATCCTTTGCACAGCAGCGCCAATATAAGCATCTTTTTCTATTTACCCCACCACTTCCTGGGGCGGGGTTATGCGTCCGGTTACGGCACTGGCAGCAGCTACAGCCGGGCTGGCCAGGTATACTTCACTTTCCGGATGCCCCATGCGCCCAACGAAGTTGCGATTAGTAGTAGACAGAGATTTTTCACCTTTAGCCAGAATACCCATATGCCCACCCAGACAAGGTCCGCAGGTGGGGGTGCTGACAGCACAACCTGCTTCTATGAAGGTTTCAATATATCCCCGGCGCATGGCCTCCAGGTAAATCTGCTGGGTGCCCGGGAAGATAATTACTCTCACTTCCGGATGCACTTTACGCCCTTTAAGAATAGTGGCAGCTACCTCTAAATCCTCTAACCGCCCATTTGTGCAGGAGCCGATTACCACCTGATCAATCTGCACATGAGTGGCTTCACTTACTGGTCTGGTGTTCTCCGGCAGGTGGGGAAATGCTACCACCGGTTCCAATTGGCTCACATTATACTCGCGGACTTCCGCGTACTTGGCATCGGCATCTGATCTGAACAGCTGATAGGGTCTTTGGGCCCGTGATTGTATATAAGCCAGGGTGACATCGTCGGGAGCAATAATCCCGTTTTTGCCCCCGGCCTCGATGGCCATGTTGGCCATAGTTAACCGGTTATCCATGGACAGGCTTTCAATTACTTCCCCAGTGAATTCCATGGACATATAGCGGGCCCCATCTACGCCGATGTCGCCTATGGTATGGAGAATCAAATCCTTGCCTCCCACCCATTTTGGTAAAGTGCCGTAATATACAAACTTAATAGTATCAGGAACCTTAAACCAGGCTTCACCAGTAGCCATAGCTGCCGCCATATCAGTGGAGCCGACTCCCGTGGCAAAGGCCCCTACCGCACCATATGTACAGGTATGAGAATCGGCCCCGATAATAAGATCACCGGGCAAAACCAAGCCCTGTTCCGGCAGCAGGCAGTGCTCTATGCCCATCTGCCCTACTTCAAAATAGTGCTTTATTCCGAAACGACGGGCGAAATCACGGACCACTTTGGCCTGTTCGGCTGATTTTATATCTTTGTTAGGGGTAAAATGGTCCGGAACCAGCACTATACTATCCGGATTGTGGACCTTTTCCAGGCCCAGGCGGGAAAATTCACTGATGGCCACCGGTGCGGTAACATCATTGCCCAAAATAACATCCACCCGGCAGTTAATCAGTTCCCCTGGTTCCACATATTCTTTATTGGCATGATAAGCCAGGATTTTTTGGCTGATGGTCATACCCATTTTGCTGTAACTCCTCTCTTCGCTGATAGCAGACCATTTAGGCCTGCCCTGCCTGCTGGTGTTTTTCATAATAATATTTATTGATAGCATTAATATAGGATTTGACACTGGCTTCAATAATATCGGTACTTAAGCCCCGGCCTCCATATATTTTGCCGTCAATTTCTATATGAGCTATGACTTCACCCAGAGCATCTTTACCGCCGCTGACAGCACTTAGCTTGTAGTCATGCATCTTGCCGTAAATATCCGTAATCTTGTCAACCGCATGACAGGCTGCGTCCACTGGCCCATCACCGGTAGCGGCCGCTTCAAACTCCATATTGTCAATGGCCAGTTTGACGGTTGCCGTAGGCACGATGTTGGTACCGCTGGAAATGTGCAGGTAGGTCAGTTTAAATCTCTCCGGTATGGAAAGGACCTTATCATTGACCAGAGCCTGCAAATCCTCATTGGTAACCTCTTTTTTCTTATCAGCAGTCTCCTTGAATGCCTTAAAAGCTCGCTCCAGTTCTTCCTCGCTCAAATCATAACCCAGTTCCTGCATATGTGTCCGGAAAGCATGCCGCCCCGAGTGTTTGCCCAGGACCAGAGTACTGCGGGACAGCCCGATTAACTCAGGGCTCATGATCTCATAGGTGGTGCGTTCTTTTAATACTCCATCCTGGTGAATCCCTGACTCATGGGCAAAAGCATTTTTCCCCACTATGGCCTTGTTGGGCTGTACCTGCATACCGGTCAGGGTACTTACCAGCCGGCTGGTTCTAAAAAGCTCCCCGTAGTTGATATTAATATCCTTTTCAAAGAAAGCCCGACGGGTATACAAGGCCATTATTATCTCTTCCAAGGCGGCATTGCCGGCTCGTTCCCCTATACCGTTAACAGCGCACTCAACCTGACGGGCACCGGCAGCAATGCCGGCCAAGGAGTTAGCCACCGCCAGGCCCAGATCATCATGGCAGTGTACGCTTATTATTGCCTTGTCTATATTAGGTACCTTCTCACATATGGTGCGTATAAACTGACCGAATTCTTCCGGTACCGCATAGCCCACCGTATCGGGAAGATTTACCACTGTAGCTCCGGCATCGATGACTTTTTCAACTACCTGGGCCAGAAAATCCACATCACTGCGGGAAGCATCTTCGGCGGAGAATTCCACATTGCTGCAGTATTTACGGGCATATCTAACCGCTTCTACCGCCTGTTCCAGCACTTCCTGGCGGGTTTTCTGCAGTTTATAGCGCAAATGAATATCTGATGTAGCCAGGAAAGTATGTATCCGTGGATTTTCTGCTTCACGGATAGCTTCCCAGGTACGATCGATGTCACCTTGTACTGCCCGGCATAACCCAGCGATTACAGGTCCCTTTACCTTACGGGCAATAGCCTGTACGGCTGCAAAATCACCAGGGGAGGCAATAGGAAAACCAGCTTCGATAATATCCACTCCCAAACGGGCTAGCTGCTGAGCAATCTCCAGTTTCTCTTCCACATTCAGGCTGACTCCCGGTGATTGCTCACCATCTCTTAAGGTGGTATCGAACAGGTAGATACGATTGCCGTTCACTAATTACAAACCTCCTACAGTAACCTGGAGCAGGAATACAACCACCCCAGTTACATTCCCTCTCCCAAGCCACTCTGTTTTATTTATTCTTTAACCAGGGCATCATGCTTCTGAGTTCTGCCCCTACTTCTTCGATCAAGTGTTCCCGGTTCTGACGACGCAAAGCGTTAAACTGGGGACGTCCTACTTGGTTTTCCAGCAACCAGTTTTTAGCGAAGCGGCCTTCCTGGATGTCTTTGAGAGCTTCCCACATGGCCATCCGGGCCTCTTCACCGATTACTTTCGGCCCCATGATATAGTCTCCAAATTCGGCCGTATCACTGATAGAATAGCGCATATAACTCATACCGCCCTCATACATGAGATCCACGATAAGTTTCATTTCATGCATACATTCAAAATAAGCGATCTCCGGCTGGTAACCAGCCTCTACCAGGGTTTCAAAGCCGGCTTTGATCAGTTCCGTAACTCCTCCGCAGAGAACACACTGTTCACCAAATAAATCAGTCTCGGTTTCTTCCTGGAAAGTAGTCTCAATTACTCCTGCCCGGGTGCAGCCAATACCGCATCCATAGGCCAGGGCCAGATCTTTGGCCTGCCCGGTGTAATCCTGCTGCACAGCTACCAAGCCGGGAACGCCGGCGCCTCTTTCATATTCGCGACGTACAAGGTGGCCCGGACCTTTGGGAGCAATCATAAATACATCTATATAAGGAGGCGGTACAATCTGCCCGAAATGAATGTTGAAACCATGAGAAAATCCCAGGGCATTGCCTTCCTTTAGGTAAGGTTTGATTTCTTCATTATATACACGGGCTTGAATCTCGTCGGGCAGGAGCACCTGGATGATATCACCGGCTTTAGATGCTTCGGCTACAGTCATAGGAGTGATACCCGCAGCAATAACTGCATTCCATTCCTTCTCGGAAGCTTCATCGAAAGGTTTGCGTAAACCTACCACCACATTAACCCCGCTGTCATGCAGGTTCTGAGCCTGCGCGTGGCCCTGGGAGCCAAATCCCAAAACCGCTACGGTTTTTCCCTTAAGAAGATCTAAATTAGCGTCTGCATCATAATACATTTTAGCCATGTTTCCCATTCCTCCTTGTTATTGTACGGCAGCCAGCCGTTACTATTTTGCTCCACCGCGCACCATAGCAACCTTGCCGGTGCGAACCAGCTCAATAATACCGAAAGGCTTCAGTGAGTCTTCGATGGCATCTATTTTACCGGAATCTCCGGTGGCTTCGATAATGAGGGAATTACGTCCAATATCTACAATTCGGGCTCTAAAGATATCAACAATTTGTACTATGTCCGCCCGCACGTTGGCATCGGCTTTTACTTTTATCAGGACCAGTTCTCGTTCCACGGCCCGCTCTCCAGTAATATCTACAATCTTGATAACTTCAACCAGTTTATAAAGCTGCTTGGTAACCTGCTCAATTATCCGATCATCACCCTCAACCACTATGGTCATGCGGGAAATACCGGGATTCTCGGTTTCCCCTACCGCCAGGCTTTCAATGTTGTAGCCCCGGCGGCGGAACAGAGTTGTCACCCGGGTCAAAACACCGGGTTTGTTTTCCACGGTTACTGACAAGGTATGGGTCATTAACAGTCACCTCCCAGCATATTGTCCAGGGATCCGCCCGGCGGAACCATAGGATATACATTGGCTTCCCGGTCTACCCAGAAATCAATTATTACCGGCCGGTCAGTCACCTGTAAGGCAGTTTTCAAGGCATTTTCCACTTCCTGAACATCCTTAACCCTTATTCCTACTGCCCCATAGGCTTCAGCCAGTTTGACAAAATCCGGCTGCACACTGATATCGGTATGGGAGTAGCGTCCTCCATAAAACAGGCTCTGCCACTGGCGGACCATTCCCAGGTACTGGTTGTTGAGAATGCATATTATAATAGGTAACTTATATTGGACCGCAGTGCCTAGTTCTTGGATATTCATCTGGATACTGCCATCTCCAGCTATATCAATAACCGTCATATCCGGCCGGGCAATCTTGGCTCCCACGGCCGCAGGAAGCCCGAACCCCATGGTACCTAAGCCACCTGAAGTAATAAATGTACGGGGATGCTTGAATTTGTAATACTGGGCTGCCCACATCTGGTTCTGCCCTACTTCGGTGGTTATTATGGCTTCCCCTTGAGTAAGCTCGTATATTTTTTCGATGATATGCTGGGGCATGATGCGACCTTCGGCTGAAGTTCCGTAGCGCAGGGGATACTCATCTTTCCAGCGTTCAATTGTGGCCAGCCACTCCTGGCGTTGGTTTTCTTCCAACGGGGCCAGGCGGCTATTGATGGCCTGCAGAACATCCCCCACATCGCCAACAATGGGAATGTCTACAGCTACATTCTTGCCTATTTCGGCAGCATCTATGTCAATATGGATAACCTTGGCATGAGGAGCAAAGGTCTCAATTTTCCCGGTTACCCTATCGTCAAACCGTACTCCAGCGGCTATCAGCAAATCACATTCACCAATGGCATAGTTGGCGTAGCGGGTGCCATGCATACCCAGCATCCCCAGAGACAGGTAATGGGCTGCCGGGAAACTTCCCATTCCCATAAGGGTGGTAGTCACCGGTATCTTCTGACTTTCCGCCAGTTTCCTTAATTCCTCCGAAGCATTGGAGGCAATCACCCCGCCTCCCGCATATATAACCGGCTTGCGGGCATTTTGGATCAGCTCTACGGCAGTTATTACCTGCCCGTAATTAAAGCCTTTCATAACCCGGTAACCCCGGATATTAACCTCTTGGTCGGCAGGGGTCCAGTCAATAACTCGTTCCATAATGTCTTTGGGTAAATCTATTACCACGGGACCCGGCCGGTTGGTCCTGGCAATGTAAAATGCCTCCCGGATAACCTGTTCGATATCCTCGGTCTTTTCTAACAGGTAGTTATGTTTAGTAATAGGAAGAGTAATCCCCGTAATGTCAGCTTCCTGGAAAGCATCCCGGCCAATTAGAGAAGATCCAACCTGACCAGTTAAACATACAATGGGTATGGAATCCATATTAGCGGTAGCTATTCCGGTTACTAGATTGGTAGCTCCGGGACCAGAAGTACTAAGACAGACTCCTACTTTGCCAGTCACTCGCGCATAAGCATCAGCAGCATGAACCGCCCCTTGCTCGTGGCGCACTAATATATGCCTAATATTAGAGTTATAGAGGGCATCATAAATGGGCAGCACTGCACCACCTGGGTATCCAAAAATAGTATCGACTCCTTCTCTCTGCAGGCACTGCAGCAGTATTTCAGCTCCTCTTAACTTCATATAGTCACCTCCAAATATTTTGCTTAGCCAAACTATCTCAAGCAATTCACCAGGCCTAACCAGCCCTACAGTCCAACATGATTGCGTTTGCATATATGATAAAAGCGGGCTGATGATGGCCCGCTTCTGGTAGGAATTTGCGTATCAGCTACTTGCGGAATATGGCTCCGGAACTGGCTGATTGCACCATCTCAGCATATCGTTTCATATAACCGCTTTTTATTCGCGGCTCAGGTGAAGTCCATAACTCCCGGCGGCGGGATAATTCCTTTTCATCTACTAAGAGTTCTAGTCGATTGGCTGGAATATCGATGCGTATTATATCCCCTTCTTCTACTAGAGCGATGGGCCCTCCTGCGGCCGCTTCCGGGGATACATGGCCGATGGAAGCTCCACGGGTTGCCCCGGAAAAACGTCCATCGGTTATTAATGCCACCTCCTTGTCAAGGCCCATACCAGCTACTGCGGAGGTGGGGGTAAGCATCTCACGCATTCCCGGACCACCCCGGGGACCTTCATAGCGGATAACTATTACATCACCAGGGAGAATTTTCTTGGATAAAATGGCTTCTACAGCTTCCTCCTCGGAATTGAATACCCGAGCCGGTCCTTCATGCTGCATCATTTCCTCAGCTACGGCTCCTTTTTTAACCACAGCCCCTTCAGGGGCCAGGTTGCCAAATAGAATAGCCAATCCGCCGGTCGGGCTGTGGGAATTATCCAAAGGCCGGATTACATCATAATCCAGGACCGGATACTTGCCTATGTTTTCACCAACGGTCTGACCGGTTGCCGTAATACAGCTGGTATACAACATTCCGCCTTTATTAAGCTCATTCAGCAAAGCCTGGACTCCTCCGGCCCGGTGGAAATCTTCGATGTGATGCCCGCCAGCCGGACTCAGTTTGCATAAATGGGGAGTCTGGTCACTGATCTGGTTAAACAGATCCAGATCAATATCCACCCCGGCCTCACCGGCGATGGCCATAAGATGCAGGACGGAATTGGTGGAACAGCCGATGGCCATATCAGCCCTTATGGCGTTGGCAAAAGACTGGGGAGTCAAAATGTCTAGAGGCCGTATATTCTTCTCCAGCAGTTCCATGATTTTCATGCCCGTCTTTTTAGCCAAACGAATCCTCTCGGAATAAACAGCTGGGATAGTACCGTTGCCCGGCAATGCCATACCTAAGGCTTCGGTCAGGCAGTTCATGGAATTGGCGGTAAACATCCCAGAACAGGAACCACAGGTAGGACAGGCATTCTCCTCCAGTTCCGCCAGTTCCTCCGCCTGAAGCCGGCCAGAAGCAACAGCACCCACTGCTTCGAAGATCTGAGTAACACTTACCGCCTGGCCTTTAAAACGTCCGGCCAGCATAGGACCGCCGCTGACAAAAATAGAGGGAATATTAAGCCGGGCTGCTGCCATCAGCATCCCCGGAACGATTTTATCGCAATTGGGAATAAATACCAAGGCATCAAAAGCATGAGCGGTGGCCATTATTTCCACCGAATCGGCAATCAGTTCCCGGCTGCCCAGGGAGTATTTCATGCCAATGTGATTCATGGCAATGCCATCACATACCCCGATAGTCTGGAACTCCAGGGGAACTCCTCCCATCATGCGAACTCCAGCCTTGACAGCCTCGGCAATTTTGTCCAAGTTTATGTGTCCAGGAACAATATCGTTATGAGAATTGACAATACCTATTAAGGGGCGTGCCATTTCTTCATCAGTCAAACCGAGGGCCTTAAACAACGCGCGATGAGGCGCTTTTTCCAATCCGATTTTAACCTGATTACTCTTCACCAACTATTCCTCCCTATTTTTCCGCCGTCCCCGACACTCCAATCGATTTTAGATATAAAAAACCCTCTCGCCCGATCAGGGACGAGAGGGACTTCCCGCGGTACCACCCTGCTTGTTGCTATCACAGCAACCGCTTAATGTTTCCTTGATAACGGACTTGCAGCGTCCGGCGCACCTACTAGGCGCAGGGCCGTTCAGATAGCGGCTCCGGGACGATGTCCAGGTGAAATATTGATACCGGCTTCCAGCTACACCGGCTCTCTGTAATCAAGGGATTTCACTGTTGCTTCCCATCATAGCCTGAAAATATGTAATTATCTATAAAGTATATGCAAAGGCTACGGGGCTGTCAACCAATTTTCATGCAATTGCAGTTGTGTTATTGCTTATGTAAATACCTGCAAAATCGAAGTGTGACAGTAGGTTTGCCATGAGCACCTTGGTGGAGGGGTCCGATATAGCCGGTGAAAATGGGCGGTTGAAGGGGGGCGAGGGACAGAATGTCCGTAAGAGGGCTATCAAATAGGATGTTTGTTTAGCCCGGTACCCCTAAGACGTACATCGAGCCGTTACTATATCGTGACGACGGAACAGGTGCGAAGGGCAACCTACTGGCACCCTACAAGTTAGGTAAGAGGTGTTTTTACAGAGGTTTCCTTAAAGATTGCTGCTGTACTTTGCGAATGTATTCTTTCACGTGCACCCGGTGCGGGCTGGTCTGATATAATTGGCTGTTTTCCCGCTGTTTAATACGTTTAAACAGGGTCCACAAAAGCCGGGTACCTTCCTCGGTCTGAGACGCTTCCCAGGGACTCATGCCGCTTAACACACTGAGCTGGGAATAATACCATTTGTTAAGATATATTTCTTTCAAGGTTTGCTCCAGTTCAGGATGCTGTTTTTTAACCGTGCTGGTTAATACATCAAACAGCCCGTTCTCCCGTACTTCCATACCGTCAAATTCCAGGGAATCAAACATGCGCTCTTCAAAACAGCGTCTAGCCCGGGCCATATCCTGTTCACCAAAGGTAGATACGGTAACCCAGCCAGAACCCAGCACGTATTCTACGAAAAACTCAGCTCCTCCCGGCCGGCTTTCCATTTGGTAAAACACCTGGTAATCATCGGAAATCTTCAGGTGCAGGTTGTGCAAATCCTTGATCCTCTTTTCCACCTTATCCCGGTCCTTGATCAAGTAACGGGCACTGATAAAGCGCAGGCCATCTTCAAATAAGTAGTCCTCTTCTTCAATGAGCAGAATGTCTTCAAAATGAAGATACTGCCCGCTTAGATAAGTATACAGGGTCATCAAGTTCACCTGGTATTCGCCCCGTGAAGATACCGGCACCACCTTTTCGCTCAAGAGTAAGTGATGAAAATCCATCAGGGTATCGAAATCCTGGCAGGCTATAACAAACTCATCACCATTAACAATCAAATCCGCGATTACACCACTCAGCATGGAAACCCCCTGGCTTAAATCCTCTTCATGGTAGGTTACCCGCATATGCAGACCATAGGGCAGTTCTTCCACCTGGCGGATATCATCCACCCGTTCCAGGGCCTCGAAAAGCCCATCCAGGTCGGTAATCTCGTAAACCCGGCAGTAGATCTGGCGGTTAAAGGGATTCAAGTCAGACAAATTATCTATCTTGGTTCGGTCCAACTGAGTGCAGGTTTTAATAGTCCAGATATTATTGGTACCCCGTTCCAGCTGGAACTGGTATCTTTCTCTATAACAACTGCGATCCTCCATCGCTATAGCATAGCTGTGTACCTGGGCTACAGTTCGGGAGGCCAATACTTCTTCCACCTGTCCTTCCACTATCTGATGCAGCAGGTGAAAGTACCGGCGGATAGCAGGAGCAACCTCAGGAGCAACAATGGAGTCCAGGTAAGCCCAGTCACGTTCCCGGATCGCTCGAAAGAAACTGTTTACCAACTGCCTGGGTCCCAGACGGGATGACAGCCGCCGCGTCAAATCTTTTACCTGGTCAGGAGTTAACACCTGCCCATGGCTCAGGTATTTCTGGTACAAAAACTTACCCAGAGCCGGACGAGTCATATGGATGATATTCTGCTGATAAGCCTGGTAAATTAGGGCACAAGCCTCTTCAAAAGTAATCTCCACCATATCTGTCAGCAGTTCACGATCCCGGGTATACTGGCTTAAGGGCATATCTTCCACCATAAAAAAGCTGTGTACTCCATCACCATTAAAAGCTAAATAGAAACATTCCACATAAACACCCGGACCGCCAATATCCCAAGCCACATCTACTGCCAAGCGGCTGGTATGGCGGCTGCAGGTAGCATAAGCTTTATAAAAAGTGCCCTTAAAAAACTGGGGAGGTGAAATATCCAAGCCAGCTAAACTGTATTTTTCCAAGGCCCGGTTACAAAGGGCTTCCATTTCTGATCCAAATTCGGCCTTCATGAGATGAAAGAAAGCGGACATCTCTGGTTCGTAAAAGGAGGAAAGGCTTTCCATAACCGCAGGTCTAAGATCAAAAGGAATCTCCTCAATAATCTCCAATAGAAACAAACGTCCATCCGGTTCAGTTACCAAGGTTTTTATGTCATTAACCAGACTTTTTAACACCGGTCTGGGGAAAAAAGGATTTTTCTTACGCATTAAGCTCTCCTAGTGCTTCTTTATTAATCTGAGGTTACCACGTCTTCGGCTAAGACGCAATTACCGCTCTAACCTAAAAATTATACTAAAAAATGTTATTGTTTATAAAATCTTTAAATATACTCGTGAACAGGGGCGAATTGTGGAAAATATTTTCTATTTTCAGGAGGAAACCTCAGCTATACACAGAATTTATAAACGAATGGTAACAGATTCCACCATGAATAATTATTAGGTGCTTATGCGAAGAATAAGAATTAATGAATTAAAAAACGGGATGGTGGTAGCGAGAACCATCACAGATAGTGATGGGCGGATTCTGCTGCGCTCCGGTATTCAGCTCAATGAAGGATACATTGATAAACTCCGCAACTTGGGCTTAAATTCCGTATATATCCGGGATGCCTTCAATGATGTGGAAGTACATGATGTTATCTCTGATAAAACTCGTTTGGAAGCCATCCGTGTAATTAAGGATAACTTCAACGCTTTGGAGAACCAGCACAAACTCAATATTCGTGCGGTTAAGACCATGGTGGATCAAATAATAGATGAACTGCTAGCAGATTTGACGGTTCTGGTCAATCTTAATGATATTCGCGCTTTTGATGATTATACTTTTGCTCATTCGGTAAATGTAGCCGTCCTGTCAATCATGACTGGAATTACACTGGGCTACAACAACCTGCAGTTAAAGGAGCTGGGCGTAGGGGCTATTTTACATGATATAGGGAAAACTCGCATTGACAAAGACATTCTTAGTAAAACCGGTGATCTTAGCAAAGAAGAATTTGATGAAGTCAAACGGCATACTGTTTATGGTTTTGAAATTTTGCGCCATTACCCGGATGTTTCTTTAATATCCGCTCATATAGCTTTTCAGCACCATGAGCGCTGGGATGGGAACGGCTATCCCCGCGGCCTGGCTCGGGAAGATATACTGGAATATGCCCGTATCGTATCGGTATGCGATGTATATGATGCTCTGTTAGCGGATCGCCCCTACCGGGCATCTTACACAGTCACCCAGGCTCTGACCATCTTAAAGCGAATGGGTGGTATTTTTCTGGATAAACGATGTGTTGATGCCTTTATATGTAATATCGCTGTATATCCGATTGGTTCGGTAGTGGAGCTAAGCACTGGAGAAGTAGGAGTAGTTGTAGATGTAAACAAAGAATCGCCTACCCGTCCTATAGTCAGACTGGTTATTGATCGCTATGGAGGGCGCTTGCAGCGTCTGCAGGAAGTTGATCTATCCAAGTATACCACAGTAATCGTGGCCAGAAATCTTGGCGAAGAAGCTGTTCAGAAATTGCTTTCTTAACACCTGCATTTTGTTAAAGGAGGTAATATCATGCTGTGGGAACAACCCGGCGCACATAACACCAAAGCGACTTTGGATCTGGCCTTACAAAGAGCAGAAGAGTTAGGTATAAAAAACTTTGTAGTTGCCTCTTGCAGCGGGGCTACTGCCCGCGAACTACTTGCTCTGGCCAAGGGAATTGACATTGTATGTGTCACTCATCATAACGGTTTTGATAAACCAGGCGAAAATGAAATGGATGCCCAAACTCGACGGGATCTTGAGCAAGCCGGGGTGCGAGTTCTTACGACCACCCATGTGCTGGCCGGAGTGGACCGGGCGGTGCGCAATCAATTTGGGGGAGTATATCCGGCGGAAATAATTGCTCAAACCCTGCGCATGTTGGGCCAGGGTGTAAAAGTAGCTACAGAAATAGCAGTCATGGCCTTGGATGCGGGCTTGATCCCTTATGGTAAGGAAATCATCTCCATAGGAGGTACTATACAGGGCGCGGATGCAGCTATTGTAGTCAAACCTGCTCATGCCAACCGGTTTTTTGATACCGAAATCAAGGAGATCATTTGCATGCCCAGAACCAAGAAAAAAGCATAAAGGTATAAAAAAGTTGCCGCAAAGCCAATGTATAATGGGTGATCGATTATGTATGAAAAAATTGCGGCTGCTTTATTGGCACTGTTGATCGGTGGTACCCTATTATACCTGCTAGTAGCAAGAGTCTATCCCTCCATTACTAACAAAAGATGAGAATTATATCCTGCAATAATTCTCATTTACCCGGTCAAAATAAGGACAAAGGAGGGATCACTGTGACAAGATACCGCACCACCAATGGAAAAGAAGACTTGAAACAAAGAATGGATCCCTGGGCAGCGATGGCCATCCCTTTAGCTTTTATCAATGGCATCTATCTCGGCAGTTATGCCCTGCGCGCCATAAGGCAGCACTGGGAAGGCGGACCCATGGATTAGTTCTTCCTCCTTAAATGGTTCACCTCACAGGTGAGCCATTTTTTCGGTTTTTTCCCTTTCACATTCAGCCTTCAAATCCCTTCTCACCTTAAGATATTTCCTCCCATTCTCGACCTTTACCACAGCGCTGGGTCTGTTACAATATTTAAGAAGTACTTATGGGGAAGTGAGACTATGCTCATCCCGGTGGCCCAGGGAATATCAATGGTAGCTCCTAAAGAAAAACCCCGTTACCCTTATGCCAATTGCTTGTTTATAAACGCCGACCGTCCAACCGTAATAGATTTAGGTGCGGGGGCCGGTGCTTTCCGGGAAATTGCCTGTGAAAGAATTCAGCTGGTTCTGCTTACTCATTTTCACTTTGACCATGTCCATGGCTACGATCTGTTCAGCCACGCTGATTTGATGGCCGGCCAGGAAGAAGCGGCAACTTACTGTGATGAGCATGCCTATGTTGATTTCCACGGTTATAACCTGTGGGATGAATTGATGAAAATCCCCCGCCAGGCTTACGGCCAGGTTGTTCCTTTAAAGGACGACGTACTGGCCCGCCCTGGTTTTCGTAAGCTCCCCCTGGCAGCCACCATAAGTGATGGACAGAATATTGAACTGGGCAGCATGAATCTGACAGCTGTGCACCTGCCCGGCCATACCCGGGGGCACTATGGATTTTATATAGAAAAAGAAGGTATTCTTTTCAGCGGCGACATTGACCTGGTAGCCTCCGGACCCTGGTACAGCAGCAATAGTGCCAGTGTAGGCGACCTAATAAATTCCGTGCGGCGTATAAAAGAAATAAACCCGCGCATCATCATTCCCTCCCATCGCCATATCCAGTCGGATAATATTCCAGCTCAGCTGGATCGTTATATTGGGGTAGTGCTGGACAGAAACTATCGCCTGCTGGACATCCTGAGAATACCTCACAATTTGGATCAGCTGGCGGAATATCACCTGGTATTCCCCAACTGCCAGAACGTGTATGAACTATTCTGGGAGAAGATGACCCTTCGCAACCACCTGCGCTATTTAATGGAACAACATCTGATTGAGGAACTCCCAGACGGATTTTACCAGCGCATTTAACCTCATCTCATTATCCTCAGTGAGTTTCCTGCCAACTTAAATGTTCAGAATTATTTGATGCTATTGATTTGTTAGAATATTCCCAAGGGAGAAAATTTACTGTCTAAGGAGGTGGTAGTTGATCTCACCCATCCTGGTGATGGGCCGGGGGGACTTCATTCTAAGATGATTGAACCTCTTAAATTAGCCCGGGGGAAGGCGTAAATAGATAATTGGAGGTTGGATAACATGGCATCAAATTTCATGCAGTCAACACGTGACCACCGTTTTATATTGAAAGAATGGCTGGACCTAAACAAGGTATTTGCCACCGAACGATTTAAAAACAGCTATGGTGTCGATGACATCGATTTTATCCTCGATAATGCCCTGAAAGTTGCCAAGGAGGTAGTGGCACCTACCAATGATGATGGCGATCAGCAGCACGCAGTTTTCGAAAATGGTAAAGTTACGGTCCCTGAATCCATGAAAAAAGCCTATTTCTTTATCCAGGAGAATGGTCTGGGTTCAAGCAATAAAAACCATGATGACGAATCTGCTCTGCCTTCCTGTATTCTGGCTTGTATCAACGAATATCTTATTGGAGCCAATGCAGCCTTGTGCCCCTATTTTTTAGCCACTTCTGGGGCAGCTGGGCTTATACAGAGTTACGGCAGCGAAGAAGTAAAGAGAATCTTCCTGCCCAAAATGTTCAGCGGACAGTGGTCAGGAACCATGGATTTAACTGAACCCAATGGCGGTTCAGATGTTGGAGATATATTATCTAAAGCATTTCCCACCGATCAGCCCGGTATTTTCAAAATTAAGGGAACCAAATGCTTTATTACCGGTGGTGAGCAAGATATTACCGAGAATATCGTTCACCTTACCCTGGCCCGTATTGAAGGAGCCGCTCCGGGTACCAAAGGAATTTCTTTGTTCGTGGTACCGAAATACTGGCCTACTGCCGATGGTGAGGCAGGAGAGTTTAACGATGTCAACTGTGCGGGAATAGAACACAAAATGGGACTCAGGGGATCAGCAACCGCCGTAGTCAGCTTTGGGGAAGAAAACAACTGCCGCGGCTTTCTACTGGGAGATCCTCCTGATGAAAGTGGCCGGGCACAGGGTATGGCCCAAATGTTTCAGATGATGAATGAAGAACGTCTGGTTACCGGCCATGCAGCTTTGTCGGCGGCCTCAGTAGCTTATTACAATGCAGTAAAATATGCAAGTGAGCGTATCCAAGGCCGCCCCCTCACCAATCCCAAGGCCGGACGGGTTCCTATTATCAAGCATGAAGATGTTCGCCGCATGCTCATGTATCAAAAGGCGCATATTGAGGCATCCCGGGCTATGTCAATTTACACCTATTATTTAATAGATGTAGCTGAAAACAGTTCTGAAGAGGAACTGGTCAAAAAAGCCAAAGCCACCATTGAAGTACATACACCCATCGTAAAGGCCTATTGCTCGGATGTATGCTGGTTGTCTATTTCAGAAGCTATGCAGGTTTACGGAGGATATGGTTTTAGCGAAGAATATCCTATAGCCCAGCTGCTGCGTGACTCCCGCATTTACTCAATTTGGGAAGGAACCAATTATATTCAGGCTATGGATCTGGTGGGGCGCAAATGGATGTTAGGCAAAGGCCAAGTTTTTGCAGCTTGGCTGCAGGACATACAGGACTTTATCGAAACCAACCGCTCTTCTTCCTCCTTTGCCCACGAGATAAATATATTGCAGCAAGCCTTAAATGATTACCGGGAAATCCAGACAACATTGGGAGGTTACCTGGGAGCAGGCAAAGTCGGCATGATTGGCCTATATGCCACCCGCATCCTGCATGCCACCGGGAAACTGCTAGGAGCTCGCCTGCTGCTGGATCAGGCCTTGATAGCCGAAAAGCAAATGAACCAGCTGGGCACAGACCATTATGACTATGCTTTCTATCAAGGCAAAGTAAATACTGCCAAATTCTTCGTCCGTAATATCCTACCCGAGGTTTCCTTTATATTAAGTGTTATAAAAGATGGCGATACTTCGGCGCTCGACATTGAAGAATCGGCTTTCTTGGCTTAGAACCTAAAAGCGAAAGCCCGGAATCACTGATTCCGGGCTCAGACTGTCAAAGAAGTCTATTAATGGTTAGAAGTTCGAGATTGCCACGCCCCTCCGGGGCTCGCAATGACACATAAGATGGCCTTCTGGTATGTCATCGCGAGGAGCGTAGCGACGTGGCGATCTCTTTTTAGCAA
>JAKPGY010000050.1 GCA_029550685.1 Bacillota bacterium | reverse complement strand
GCCAATCCCAGAGCTGCAGCCTCCCGGGCTTCATGATATTTTAAATCCCCAGTAATCAGTACATCAGCTTGTCCGGCAATTTCATTGATAAAACTGGCTCCAGAACCACTTACCACCGCCACCTTCTGGACTAAACTATTTTTTTCTCCCACTATGCGTAGGGCAGGCAAAGACAGTTTGATTTGCACCTGTTCGGCCAGCTGTCCTAAAGGGATGGCTTGCGGTAGGTTTCCTTTTCTTCCCGGGCTAAACATGATCCCTTGATTTTCCAGTTTATATAGGTCATATGCCACTTCTTCATAGGGGTGGGCTTGCAGCATGGCATCAATCACGGCTTTTAAGAGATGCTGGGGGCATATAGTTTCCAATCGAGCTTCCTCTACCTCTTCTAGCTGGCCGATCTGACCTATAAAAGGATCTGTATCCTCACCAGGTTTGAATGTTCCTATCCCGGTAGCCCTGAAGGTACAGTCAGAATATTTACCAATAAATCCTGCTCCTGCTCGGCTTACTGCCTCTCGCACCTCATTTATGTGAGTCAGCGGTACAAAAACTACCAGTTTGTATAATGACTCCCTGTGCCCGGCAGTTCTCAGGGGCAGAGGCTCAATATCTATTAATCCTATGGTCTCAGCCAGCAGTTGATTCACTCCCCTGGAAGCATTGTCCAAATTGGTATGGGCTGTGTATAGGCTGATATCGGCCATTATCAGCTTACGAATCAGACTTCCCACCGGCGAATCAACTTTAATGCTGGGCAAAGCTTTAAAAATCAGAGGATGGTGAGTTATAATCAAGTCGGCATTCTCCTGCCAGGCTCGATCCAAAACCTGATGGTCCAGTTCTAAAGCTACCACTACTTTAGAGACTTCACGTCCCATTGATCCTACCTGTAACCCGACATTATCCCACTTTTCAGCCAGATTTACGGGATAATGTTTTTCCAAGAGCTTCACGATATCTTTTACCCGGATTTTCATTTTAAAAATACCTCCAATTCCCTTAGCTTATCTTCCACTTCCGTTAACAGTTCGCGGTTGGGGCGGGTTTTGCTTTGCAGCAGGCTGTCCCGGAGATGTTTATATTTTTTTTGCAACTGTTGGCGGTAGACCTGCGCTAATGGGTCAGCTTGGCGGAGCAAGATTGGTCCTGCCTCAATCTCCAGCGGTGTGAGATGGTAAGGGTGGTTCCCTGGAATTACCTCTATAATGATAAAAAGACGCCGGTTTTGCCAAACCAGTCTTTCTTCCCTTATTTCCCATCCCTGATGGGCCAATATTCTGCGCAGGACACCCGGCCGGCTCATGGGCTGTAATACGAAACGGGAAAAACTGCCGGATTTTACCCAATCATGGCTGAGGATCTTAGCAATGGTTTCCCCTCCCATGCCAGCCACAATTATATTGG
The DNA here is from genome assembly GCA_029550685.1 of Bacillota bacterium. Classification (GTDB taxonomy): domain Bacteria; phylum Bacillota; class Syntrophomonadia; order Syntrophomonadales; family Syntrophomonadaceae; genus DTU018. Next base: position 14,472 of record JAKPGY010000050.1, on the reverse strand, counting down.
TTACCTCCCCGGCCATCAGAGGCTGCAAACCATCTCCCTGCCGTACCTCAATCCGGTTAGCATAGGGGCTGTCATTAACTGCCTTGCACAGTCTCTGGTAAGGGCCGTCCCCCAATTCCGTGGCAATCACCCGGGGAGCAATTTGTTTATCTACGAGATACATAGCCAGGAGGGCATGGTCGGCACCTATATCAGCGGCTGGTTGTCCTGGTACAAGCAGTCCGGCTATAATATGCAAACGTTCCAGGGCTATTCCCTCCTGTAATTTCTGCGAAAACTGTCCTCGCGTTAGTGCAAAAGACAGCTATACTGTCATCGCGAGTGCGTAGCGCGTGGCGATCTCTATGTCCATCTGCGCTAACCACGGCTTAGCAGTACTGTTAGCCGGGATGCAGGAGTATTAGCCGGCTCGCTCCAAGACTCCTCGCCTGCAACACATCGGCTTACTTCGGTGCGAAGCGGACCACTCGGAATTCGGCATCCATGCACTCAGTCCTCGTTGCTCGAAACGTCCTGTTTCTAGCATCGCTTCGCAGCCCTCAGTTTCGCCGTGGGCGGCAACGGCTCGTCGTACGTCACTCGCCTGGCTAATTCTCCTGCTTAAGCCGTGCCACGATGTTTTCGTCCATCGTGGCCTGTTCTTCAGGTGATAATTGCTGCTTTTATCATAGTGAAATATTCCGGGCAAGGCAAATGGACAAAAAACCCCTGGCTATAAGGCCAGGGGGTCCTAATTCTACACAAGTGCTATATCTGGGGCAAGTCTTGCAAACTTACCTGTAAATCTTCACAAGAGAATTCAACATCTTCAGTCTCTCCAGATAGGTAACGATCATAGGAGAACAGATCCAGATGCCCGTGACCACTTAAATTAAATAATATGGTACGACTGATGCCCTCCTCTTTAGCTTTTAGGGCTTCATCAACGGCTACCCGAATAGCATGGGCTGACTCTGGAGCGGGTACAATGCTTTCCGTCCGGGCAAACAGCATAGCAGCGGCAAAGGTGGCGTTTTGTTTAACTGCCACGGCTTCCAGCAAACCATCATGGTAGAGCTGGCTTACCAGAGGAGATGCCCCGTGATAGCGCAAGCCTCCGGCATGAATGCCTGAAGGGGTAAAGTTGTGCCCCAGGGTATACATTTTCATAATCGGTACTAAGCCGGCCGCATCACCATAATCATAGGTAAATTCTCCTTTGGTTAGAGTAGGGCAGGCGGCCGGTTCCACGGCAATTAAACGTATATTCTTCCCAGCCAGTTTGTCAGGCAGGAAAGGGAATGCTATACCGGCAAAGTTGCTGCCCCCGCCGCAGCAGCCTATAACCATATCCGGATAATCATCAACCATTTCCAGTTGCAGCCGGGCTTCCTGACCGATGATGGTCTGGTGGAGGCACACATGATTCAAAACGCTGCCCAGTGAATAATTGGTATCGTCCCGTTGCGCGGCATCCTCTACCGCTTCGCTGATAGCCATGGCCAGAGTTCCGGGTGTATTAGGGTCCTTGGCCAACTCACGACGCCCACTTTCCGTCAACGTACTGGGGCTGGCCACACAGGTTGCCCCGTACAACTCCATAATGGAACGACGGTAGGGCTTTTGCGTAAAGCTGATTTTTACCATGTACACCATGGCTTCAATACCAAAATGCCGGCAAGCCAGAGACAGAGCAGTTCCCCACTGCCCCGCGCCAGTTTCGGTGGTGAGGCGCTTGATACCCTGTATTTTATTAAAGAAGGCCTGGGGCAAGGCAGAATTAAGCTTGTGGCTCCCCACCGGGCTAACCCCTTCATACTTGTAATAGATGCGGCAAGGTGTATCCAAGGCTTTTTCCAGCTGGCGGGCACGGAATAAAGGCGATGGCCGGTATTGCTTGTAAAGCTGGCGCACTTCTGCGGGAATCTCAATATATCTTTCGGTGGAAACTTCCTGGGCAATGAGTTCCCGTGCAAAAATAGGCTCCAGATCAGCCGGGGTTAATGGTTGTTTGGTTTGGGGATGCAGTCCAGGTACAGGAAGGTTGGGCATATCTGCCTGAACATTGTACCAAAACTTGGGAATTTTGTCCTCAGGCAGCATAATTTTAGTGAACGGTTCTCTACTCATCTCATCCTTCTCCTCTCATTCTTATCTAACAGTCTCAGCTCAAGCTCAACCAAGCTTGTGGTATAGTGTAGCATAAATTGTCGGGTTTCAACAAGATCAATCCAGCTTATTTATTTCCACAATTATAATAATTAATTTGACCAGTTATGAACACTCAGCCTATAATACAGTTAACTGAAAAAGGGGAGCTGGAAGAATCCGGCTGAGAGTGGACTGTATTGTCCTGACCCTGGAACCTGATCTGGGTAATGCCAGCGTAGGAACCATAGTTTGATTATTGTGACTGCGACTGCTTATCCATTTCTGGGGTAAGCAGTTATTTTTTATGGGAGGGATGGGCTTTGCCAATTGCCAATCTAAGTCTGCAAATTCTTCCGGTGGTGGAGGAAGAAAAGATCTATCCTCTGGTAGATCAAGTTATCCATATGATTCAGGCATCCGGATTTAAATACATAGTAGGCCCTATGGAAACTACCATTGAAGGCGAGCTGGACTCCCTGCTGGATCTGGTAAAAAGAGCCCAGCAGGTGTGCGTTCAGGGCGGTGCCAGTCGAGTAATATCAGTAATTAAAATAGATTACAAACCGGACGGAGTGACCATGGATGAAAAAATCCACAAATACCGCTGAACAACTAGCCCCCTACTTATCGATAACCGGCTTTCTCTTAATCTGGGAAGCAGCGGTACGCATTTTTCAAGTTCCCGATTTTATTTTGCCGGCTCCCAGCCGGGTTCTATCTGCCGGATACCATATAAGAAGTCTGCTGCTGTATCATACGGGGGTAACCCTGGGGGAAGCTTTAGGCGGGTTGCTGCTGGCTATCGTTATAGCTTTCTTGATAGCCATGCTTTTGCATAATCTGGATTGGCTGTATGGCATGGTTTATCCCCTCTTGATTCTGTCTCAAACCATTCCCTTGGTGATTCTGGCTATTTTGCTGCCCCTCTGGCTGGGTTGGGGTATAACTCCGAAAATAGTTATAGTAGTTCTGGTGTGTTTTTTCCCCATTGTTATCAATCTGCTCAACGGTCTGGATGATGTAGATCCTGATCAGCTTAGCCTGTTTTACTCCATGGGCGCTTCCACTCTGGCTGCCTTTTTCATGGTGAAAATTCCTGCTGCCCTGCCTTCGTTTTTTACCGGGATACGCATCTCCGCCACCTATAGCTTGATGGCAGCTGTGATCAGTGAATGGGTGGGAGCTCAGCGAGGATTGGGCTATTTTATGACCGTCAAGCAAAAAGCCTTTGCTATTGACGAGGTTTTGGCAGCTGTCTTGGTAATCTGCCTGATCAGCTATCTTTTAGTTAGATGCACGGATGGTCTGGAATACTGGTTGGTTCCCTGGAATCGGGAAAACCTGCCGGAAGAAGAATGGAACTAATAGTGGGGAGGTTATAAAATGCGTAAATTGGTGATTCTGTTTGTGGTTTCTATGCTTATGGCTCTTGGCCTAAGCGGATGCCAGAGTCAAGAACAAGGTGGTAAGTCGGACTTAACCAAAGTGACAGTGGTTTTGGATTGGGTTCCCAACACCAATCATACCGGCTTATATGTAGCCCGAGACCTGGGATACTATGAACAAGAAGGATTGGCTGTGGAAATCATTCAGCCCAGTGAAGGAGGAGCATCCCAGCTGATAGCCGCTGGCCAGGGCGATTTCGGCATAAGCTACCAGGAAGAAGTAACCATAGCCCGTTCGCAAGACATACCGGTAGTTGCCATTGCTGCGATCATACAGCATAATACTTCGGGATTTGCTTCTCCGGTAAGTAAAAACATAAAAACTCCCCGGGATTTTGAAGGCAAAACCTATGGAGGCTGGGGTTCGCCGGCTGAAGATGCCATGATTAAAGCAGTTATGGAACAAGAGGGAGCTGATTTTTCTCAAGTAAACATCCTCAACATTGGCAGCAGTGATTTCTTTACCAGTATCGAGAAAGATGTGGATTTTACCTGGATATACTGGGGATGGACCGGCATTGAAGCCCAGCTTAGAAATGTGGATCTGAACTTTATTAAGCTGCAGGATAAACACCCTGCTCTGGACTTTTATACTCCAGTTATTATAGCCAGTGAAGACAAGATTCAAAAAAATCCGCAGTTAATAGAAAAATTCATGCGGGCTACTTCCCACGGTTACCAGTACTGCATGGAAAATCCTCTAGAAGCTGCAGATATTCTGCTCAAAGCTGTACCTGAATTAGATCGGGAGCTGGTCACCGCCAGTCAGGAATACCTGGCCGGTGAGTACCAAGCTGAGGCTCCCCGCTGGGGTGAAATGAAATCCAGTGTATGGAAAGCATACGCCGACTTCATGTTTGCCAATCAACTCATCGAAAAGAACATCAATGCTGAAGAGGCTTTTACCAATCAATTTTTACCTGAATAGGAGTAAATGAAAAATGGGGTACCTGCAAATTAATGGAGTCAGCAAAACCCTTGGGCGCATACACACCTTGGATAATATCTCTTTGTCGGTAAACCAGCACGAATCAGTGGTGATACTTGGTCCCAGCGGCTGCGGCAAGAGCACCTTGCTGAACATAGTAGCCGGTTTGATATCTCCTGATCGAGGACAAGTTCTGATTGATGATCAGGATTGGACGGGAAGAACCGGACGGGTCAGTTATATGCAGCAAAAGGACCTGCTCTTGCCTTCCCGCACCATTTTGGATAATGTAGCCATCCCTCTGATTTTGAAAGGTACCCCTAAAAAGCAGGCCCGGCATATAGCCAGGCAGCATCTGGAAGAGTTTGGGCTCAGTGATTTTTCTGGTTATTATCCCCGGCAGCTTTCGGGCGGTATGCGCCAGCGAGCCGCCCTTTTGCGGACCTATTTGTTTGCCAGCGATATTCTCTTGCTGGACGAACCATTTGCTGCTCTGGATGCCATAACCAGAAGGCGTATGCACCTGTGGCTCAAAGAACTGCAGTCACGCTATCGCTGGTCAATTTTATTTGTTACTCATGATATTGATGAAGCACTTTTGCTAGCTGATCGGATTATAGTGCTGTCATCCCGTCCGGCCTCAATTTTACAGGAGTTTACTGTTTCACAGCAATCGGATATGCAAACTCACCAGTCCATAAAAGGGGCTATTTTGCGTTTACTTGAACCAGAGGAGGATGATGTTGGTGTTCACGGGAGAAATAGCAGCCAATTATGACCATTGGTATCAAAACCCTAGAGGAGCATTTATAGATGAGCTGGAAACTGAGGCTGCTCTAAAACTGTTTGCTCCTTACCCAAATCTGCCTGTTCTCGATGCAGGCTGCGGTACCGGAAATTTCAGTATTAAGCTGGCCCTGATGGGCGCCAAGGTTACCGGTATTGACATTTCGGAAGACATGCTGTCTATAGCCAAGAATAAAGCCTCCCTTTTGCATCTGGATATCGAATTCTTAAAAATGGACCTTCATTCCCTTGTTTTTCCTGATGGTTCCTTTGCTGGAGTATTCTCCATGGCAGCTTGGGAATTCGTCAGCCATCCCGAAAGGGCTTTTGCCGAATTATGGAGGGTGCTGAGACCAGGCGGTCAGCTTTTAATCGGGACCATAAACCGGGAAAGCCCCTGGGGAAAGCTTTACATGGAACAAGCCCAACACCCTGGATCAGTATTCAAGTATGCTTGTTTTAAATCTTTACAGGATCTAAAAAACCTTGCTCCTGATCATATCTCCGGATGGAGTAAATGCCTTTTTATTTCTCCTGATGCAGAAGATAACCTGTTCACGAGGGACATGGAAGAATCATTACAGTATAGTAATCCTCCTGGCTTCATAGTGGTTTGCTGGCAAAAACCATTTTAGACCACTTTAAGACTGTCTTGCTTATTAGTTAAGGATGCTTCCCACTTTTTGCAGCGGTCACCCCAGTAGGCCAAAGGTTTACCATCGCGGCAGATACAGACAACTTCACAGAGATTGGGACAACCGCGGCATTCCTGACTGCGGCTGGTAAATTCCCCTTCCAAAACGAAACTATGTCCCTTAAACTGGCCGGGACTCAAGCTGCGTTCCCGGGCCTCCCTGGCCAGCAAAGCTGCTCCAATAGCTCCCATTACCTCATGATGTTCCGGAACTTGTACTTGACAACCCAGCAAATTCTCAAAAGCCCGTTTCAACCCCTGGTTGGCTGCTACTCCCCCTTGAAAAACCACTGGTTCCATAATCTTTTTGCCTTTGCCCACATTGTTCAAGTAATTCCGTGCCAGCGCTTCACACAAGCCCATAAGAATATCCTCCACCGGGTAACCCATCTGTTGTTTATGAATCATGTCCGACTCGGCAAAAACTCCACAGCGTCCGGCGATACGTACCGGCTGGCGAGAGGTAACCGCCCGCTGTCCAAACTCCTCAATGGGAATGTTCAAGCGAGCCGCCTGTTGATCCAGAAAAGATCCAGTTCCTGCTGCACATACGGTATTCATGGCAAAATCATTTACTATACCATTTTTCATTAATATTATCTTGGAATCCTGACCGCCTATTTCGATAATGGTTCGCACTTGTGGATTCAACCAGGAAGCGGCTACCCCGTGCGCAGTGATTTCGTTTTTGATAACATCCGCCCCCAGAAGCACTCCGGCCAGCTGCCGGCCGCTGCCGGTAGCACCAACCCCTTTGATTTTATATTCCCACTTTTTCAGGGCAGTATCGATAGCAGCAAATCCTTCTTTTATGGCTTGTACCGGATTACCCTGAGTCCGCAGGTAGACTTTGGCTTTTAACTGTCCCCGGCTATCCAGCAGAACAAAATTGCTGCTTACCGAGCCAATATCAACACCCAGGTACATATGCATGTACATCGTCCTCCTGTATTTGCAGCTGATTTAACCTATTACGACGCTGCAGCATATCCACAAAAGCTTCCAAACGGGTTTGGATACCAGCAGCCCCAGAGTGTTCATCAAAATACATGGTCATTACCGGAATACCTTCCTGTTCCCCTACCTGACCCAGTACCGACTGGGCCACTATTTCCGGCATACAGGTTAAAGGGCCGATCTGAATAATGCCATCAAAACGCTGACGGGCAAATTCTACTGCATATCCCACCGTCTCCCGGCCATGCCCCCCCACAAAATAGTTCAAATATGGGCGCGCACTGGCCAATATTTGCCGGCGGTTGGTGCGTTTGGCCATCCCCCCCAGCAGGTGATCGTTAACCCAATTACTGGTGTAGACGGAACGCTTGACTTCCACATTCATCCGACCCAGTTGTTCGATAATATGGTAGTTGCAGCTGGGCTCCAGTATGGTATATATTTCCCCTACTAAACCCAAGCGGAGTACAGGTTGATGGTGTTGTTCAAAGCTCTCCATATAAGTCGTCATGCGACTTAAAGCTCTATTTACCTGCTCCCGGCTGTCCGCCTGATCTATTTCCTGGAGAGCCAGATGATAGGTTTTCATCACCTCATCCTTATGGACTGCCCGGGGCAGTACTTTTTCCAAGCAGATTTCCAAACGATCAACGGCATTTAGCTTAAACCAGGCAAAAAGAGCTGCCCGTACTGCTTCCATGGTGGTCACTTTTCCTGCCAGGTCCTTAATCTGGTTCAGCAATTCCGATAGCTTGAAATCAGGAGCCTCCAGAACCACCATGCGAAAAGAATAACCCAGATCCTGCAGGATATCCCTCTCTACCTGAGCATAGTAACCAAACCGGCATGGCCCCCATCCCCCTGCCATCAGCACGGTGTCAGCACCCTGCTCCAGGGCTTCGATAAAACTGCCCACACTAATCTTCAAAGGCAGACAGGCAAACTCTGGTGAATACTTTACCCCCAGTTCCAGGGTTCGCTTGGTTATGGGAGGCGGCGGTATTACTTCCAGCTTTAAACCTGACAGCAGAGCTTTAATGGGTATATGGGCATTACCCATGTGCGGAAAAGTGATTTTCAATGGCTCTCCTCCTGTTCCGTTCTATCATGTCTACAAAGGCCTCCAGTCTGGTAATCATTCCCGCCTCTCCCGTATGTTCATCAACAGTAAGCATGATAAAAGGTTTGTTCACTATGCGCCGTTCAATTATTTCTCCAATCAGTGAATCTGGTCCACATCCGAAACAAGCCAGGTAAACAATGCCGTCGATCTGCTCATCCTGATCGAAATGGAGAGCACTGCCTACCATATTGCGGCCTAGGGTCCAAAAAACCCTTTTGCATAAAGTGGCAGCATGAATTTCGATAACACCGGGATCAACATGCTCAGCCAAGATGGCTCTGCATCCCAGCGTACGCAAATGTTGGATCAGATTCATGCTGATAACCCCATCATAAAGAGAATAACCATGTCCTAGTACGCCCAATCTTAACCGTTCAGGTCCCACTTCCGGTGCCTGGTCCCCTTCCCACACCCGTATAGCTTCCTGTGGGGTTAACCCCTGGGTTGCCAGAGCCCGGCAAAATCTTAGTTCCTGCAAACCCTTTTGGTAAGCCGCCCGGATACTCTTAGAGCTGGCTCCAAAAATACGTCCTACCCGGATAATATCTTTATGCAAAAACTTATCAGTTTTGCTGACATCCACAGTTATATCGATCAAAGGGGGCAAATGGGAAATACACGCCCTGATCATATCTGGAAGTCCCATGAATTTTGGACAGATGTAGCTTTTTGGTTCCACGCTGACCAGGCGGGGTACAAAAAGGTAGTCGACTCCCCGGTCTGCCAGCTCTTTAACATGACCGAAATAAACCTTTATGGGAAAACAGGCTTCATCCACCGCCAGCCGTACTCCTTGATCCACAGTCAGCCGGCTGGTAGGGTGAGACCTGACCACCTGGGCTCCCAGTTCTTCAAAAAAGGTTTTCCATAGAGGATAATAGTAAAAATAAAAAAGACTGTGCGGTATTCCGACTTTTATCAATTCAAGGCCTCCTTCTCTTTAAGGCAGGAGCAGGCTGACGCCACTCATCCCGGGTATTTAATATGCTGGGCCGGCGGTTCTGCACAGGAACCGGTGAGCGAACCAGGATAGCTTTAAAAGCCGGCCAGTTAAAAGGAATTACCGGCCACAGGTAAGGAACCCCAAAAGACTTGGTAAAAGCGGCCAATATCAGTACCAAAGCCAGTGCCACTAGAAATCCCGGTAGTCGGAAAAGCCCTACCGCAAGCAATAAAAACAGCCTCACCAACCGGTTGGCCATGGACAGTTCATAGCTGGGAGTGCTGAAAGACCCTACCGCTACCGCTGCGGTATAAAGAATCACTTCGGGAATCAGCAGGCCAATGGTGGTGGCTACCTCCCCTATTAACAGCGCAGCTATAACTCCCAAAGCAGTAGCCAGAGGCGATGGGGTATGAATAGCCGCCATGCGCATAAAATCCAGGGCAACTTCTCCAATTAGAAACTGCAACAGGAGGGGAATTTCCCCCACTTTTTCCGGACCTATGAATTTCAAAGAAGGGGGGAGCAGATCAGGTTCTAAGGCTACCAAAAGCCATAGGGGAGTAATGAATATGGAAATCAGAATGGCCAAAAACCTGATCCAGCGAATATAAGCCCCCACCGCCGGATTCTGCCGGTATTCCTCAGCATGGTGGACATGGTGAAAATAAGTAGCCGGAGCAATCATGATACTGGGAGAAGTATCTACCATGATCAATACATGTCCTTCCAGCAAATGCACTGCCGCTACATCGGGACGCTCCGTGTAGCGAACCCGGGGGAAAGGATTCCACCAGTTGTCCTGGGTAATCATCTCTTCCACCGATTTTTCGGCCATGGGAATGGCATCAATCTCCACGGCTTCGATGCGTTTGGTCAGGTCATCTACCAGAGCCGGATCAGCCACATCTTTTAAGTACAGCAGGCATATGTCGGTTTTGGATCTGCGGCCAATCTTCACCAGCTTTACCCGCAGCTTGGGGTCCCGGATTCTCCTGCGAATTAAAGCAGTATTGAAAACCAAGGTCTCCGTAAAACCATCCCGGGAGCCTCGGACCACTCTTTCGATGTCAGGTTCTTCCGGATTGCGGGAAGGATAAGTACGGGCATCAATTACGAAAGCTTCTTCGCAGCCGTCTACAAATAGTAAGATTGCCCCGGCCATAACCAGGTAAATCAATTCATCAATCTGCTTTTCAGTACTCAGTTCTACATAAGGAAGGTTTCTTTCCAATATGGTCTTGATAGTAGCGGACCCAAATTCCTGTCCCTCGAGGTCCAATAGGCTTTTCATAACCAGAGTTATTATGTCATCCTTCACAAAACCATCAATACAGATAAAAGCTGCCTGGCGTCCCAGGATGCGCATTTCCCTGACGATAATGTCAAAACTTTCGCCAAAACCCAGTTCCTGCTGGAAAAAATCCAGGATTTCCGTATAATTGCGTCCTAAGTAAAGATGCTGGTCTTTATCACGCAAGGGATTCGCTCCCTTCCAAAATAATTTCTAAGCATTTACGAGTTACCTCGGCTCCGTCAGCAGCTCTGTCCATCCCGTTCATTTTGCCGGGATCTCCACAGCCAACTACCAGCAAATCCGGATAACGGTCCAGTATCTGTACGGTATCACCCTCCAGCCGACGGTGACGTGGTGACTCTAAATTCCCTTCCTTGTCTACCGGATGATCTTTTATCACCTGGCAATCACCAGTTACTGAATAATCCACCCGAGCACCCCGTACCCGTGAGTTGGAAGCCACCGCGATTACTCCCAGTATTTTTATCTGTTCAGTCTGATGCAGCAGGTACTCGATGACTCGCTCCCCAGCCCCTACTCCTTTATGTCCTTTATCATCCACCATTACTACAACCGGCTCATAGGGGGCTTGCAGTATTTGTTGGAGTACCTCCGGCCCGGATAGGGGCAAGGGATTCCCGGCTACATTTTTAAGAGGATAAAGATTCATAGAGCGGGCTGCGGTTTCAATAGCTTGGCGAGCGGTGCAATCACCATCAGTAACAATAATTACCCTGATCCTTGGTGATATGTCCATGGCGGTTACCCTTTAGGGTTAAAGAGAACCGCCGCCACATAGCCAAAAACAATAGCCGCGGTGATACCAGCAGCGGTGGCTTCCACACCCCCGGATATGGCACCTAACAGGCCGCTAGTTTCTACCGCTTTTAAGGTTCCCTGAGCAAGGGAATGCCCGAAACCTGACAAAGGAACTGTGGCCCCAGCCCCGGCTAAGTCAACCAAAGGCTGGTAAAGTCCTAAGCCGCTCAAGATAGCCCCGATACTTATATATCCTACCAAGATATGTCCTGGGGTTATGGTCGGTTTAGTGAGATCCATAACCAGCTGACCGATAAGACAGATAACTCCTCCAACTAAAAAGGCCATTATTAATGAATTCACAGTTATTCACCCCGTCTACAGATTTTCTAGAGCTACCGCATGGGCAATACCCGGGATACTTTCCCCTTGGAAGGAAGTAGTAGGACTCATCAAGGCACCAGTAGCCACCAGAAGAAGTCGCTCAATCTTGCCCTGCATCATCTTTTTCAGAAGCGGTCCGCACAGCATGGCTGCGGAACACCCACAACCGCTCCCCCCAGCATGGACATCCTGGGTATCATTAAACATCAGGACTCCGCAGTCGCTGTAATTGGGCTCAGGGACAATCCCATACTTAACAAACAGCTGTTTAACCAGAGCAGAGCCAACTTTACCCAGATCACCGGTTACTATCAAGTCGTAATAATCGGAAGGACGATTAGTATCACTTAAATGCATCTTTATGGTATCCGCCGCAGCAGGTGCCATGGCACTCCCCATGTTATTGGCATCTTTTTGGCCTAAATCGACAATTCTGCCGATGGTAGCACAGGTCACCCGCGGACCGCCATATATTCCCTTTTCCAGTACTACGGCCCCTGCTCCGGTTACCGTCCACTGACTGCTCATGGAACGCTGGGTACCCTGTTCGGTGGGAAAGCGGAATTGACGTTCAGCCGTGTAGTGATGACTGCTAACGGCGGCCACCACTCGTTCAAAATATCCGCCGTCAATAGCCATGGCTGCGGTCAGCAGCGCTTCAGCCATAGTGGAACAAGCTCCATACATGCCTAAGAATGGTATCTGCAGCTCCCGGGCTGCAAAGCTGGAAGAGGTGATCTGGTTAAGCAAATCGCCGGAAACCATCAATTCTATATCCTGAGGCTGGTAATTCTTTTTGCTTAAGGCTAGTTTAACTGTTTCCCGCAGCAGCTTGGATTCCGCCATTTCCCAGGTCTTCTCCCCGAATTCATAATCCCCCAGGACCCAATCAAAATCAGATCTCCATGGTCCCTCTCCCTCTTTAGGGCCAACTATGGTTGCCCAAGCTGTCAACACTGGCGGATTTTCGAATTTTATGGTCTGCAGGCCCGATTTTTTATGGCTAACCAAATGCTATCACCTCTTAACCAAAAACAACTTTGATAAGTCCTATTACTACCGACACTGCGAAACCAAATACCAGAGTAGGACCAGCTACACTAAAAATGCGCGCCCCCACCCCAAAAATATAGCCTTCTCGCTTGAATTCCATAGCTGATGCGACAATAGCATTGGCAAAACCCGTAATAGGCACAATGGAACCTGCTCCGGCATGTTTGCCTAAAACGTCATACCATCCCAAACCGGTGAAAAGAGCAGCCAAAAAAACTAAAACTACCGCTGTAGCAGACCCGGCATCCAGCTTGCTTAACCCCTGGGCACTAAAAAAGTTCATAATAACCTGACCCAGGGTGCAAATCAGGCCGCCCACCATAAAGGCCCAAATACAGTTTTTTACTATGGGAGTTTTGGGTTTAATTTGATTTACCAGATCTTCATACTCCTGAGCTTCTATTTTCTTCAGTTGATCTGCTGATGTATTCACATGATGTCGCCTCCCTTACCATAAATATTATGGGCTAACCCGGAAGCCTTTATTCCCTCGCAAAACAGCACCCTGTCTCCAGGGTGCTGCTTAGCGAAAATATGATTATTCTACATAGGCGATTTTAACATTGGCTTTGTATTCGATGATTTTGTTATCTTGACAATCGGCGGTCCAGTTATATACTTCCACACCGGTAACATTAGGATACCGGCGGGAAGCCTCCATAACCGCATTTTCAACAGCATCCTGCCAGCCACGCTGGGACTCGGCTACAATCTCAGCAACCTTTACCTGCAATTTGGTCAAACCTCCTTTAACATCAGTTGTAATTATCTTGGATAGAATCCATCCGGTTTATACAAATTGCCTGGATCGGGTGCTGGCGAAAAACTGGTCAAAAATAAATTAGCGATGGGTACTATTAACCCCATCGCCATCTGCATTTGCTGTGAAAATGACTTTCAGCTAAGCAAGGGTAGCGGATGCTTTAGCTTCCGCTAGGGCTTGGCAGGATGTTAGCCGGGATGCAGGAGTATTAGCCGGCTCGCTCCGGGACTCCTCGCCTGCAACACATCGGCTTACTTCGGTGCGAAGCGGAACGCTCGTAATTCGGCATCCATGCACTCAGTACTCGCTGCTCGAAACATCCTGTTTCTCGCTCCACTTCGCAGCCCTCTGTTTCGCCGTAGGTGGCAACGGCTCGTCGTACGTCACTCGCCCGGCTAATACGCCTGCTTAAGCCGTGGCCATGTTTTCATTCATCGTGGCCTGTTCTTCAGGTGAGAATTGCTGTGAAAACTGTCCTCGCGTTAGTGCAAAAGACAGCAATACTGTCATCGCGAGCGCGTAGCGCGTGGCGATCTCTATGTCCATCTGCGCTAATCACGGCTTAGCAGTACTGTTAGCCGGGATGCAGGAGTATTAGCCGGCTGCTCCGGGACTCCTCGCCTGCAACACATCGGCTTACTTCGGTGCGAAGCGGAACGCTCGTAATTCGGCATCCATGCACTCAGTACTCGCTGCTCGAAACATCCTGTTTCTCGCTCCGCTTCGCAGCCCTCAGTTTCGCCGTGGGTGGCAACGGCTCGTCGTACGTCATTCGCCCGGCTAATATTCCTGCTTAAGCCGTGAGGCATGTTTTCATTTATCGTGGCCTTTTCTTAAGGTGACAATTGCTGTGAAAATAGCTCTCTGTGTCATCGCAGAAAAAAGGGAATTCCTTAATTGTCATCGCCCTAAATGACTACCGATGTTCGCTAGCGCTCACTATTAATGTTGGCCGTTCCGGCACTCCCGATGTTCGTTCCTTTGGAACTCACTATTAGTGTTGCGAGGGAGCGAAGCGACGTGGCGATCTCGAACGAGAGTCACGGGCAAGTTGAATGAGATTGCCACGCCCCTTTGGGGCTCGCAACATTAATAGCAACCGAAGGGAGCATCAGAAGTGCCGGAACGGCCAATGACATGAAAGATGGCTTTTCGTCTGTCGTGTTCTGTACTACAGGTGAGCTGTGAAAACACCCCGCTAATAATTAGC